>CAZWZR010000034.1:0-11558 GCA_964638365.1 uncultured Thermotogae bacterium
CCCTGTGGCCCAATGTACATCCAGCCTCCCGCGGTCATTTGACCGTAGTTGGCAACGCCCAAAGCCGCCGCCCTGTTGAAGTGTTCCTGGTCGTCGAACTCCCCGACCATCAAGGCATTAGTAGATATTACCCGCGGGGCCGTAGGTTTTGAGGGAAAGAGTCCGAGTGGGTGTCCTGACTGGACGACCAGCGTCTGATCTCGTGTCATCTCCTGCAGGTATTTCTTTATCAGCCTGTACTGCATCCAGTTCTGGCAGACCTGACCCGACTCTCCATAGGTTACCAGTTCGTAAGGATAGAGGGCGACGTCGAAGTCGAGGTTGTTGTCGATCATCAGCTGGATCGCTTTGCCCTCGAGGGTCTTTCCCTTGTATTCGTCGATCGGCTTCGCCTGAATCGGGCCGTTGGGCCGGTATCGGTAACCGTATATCCGACCACGCGTCAGCAACTCCTCGGCAAACTCCGGAGCCAGATCCTCGTGTAGTTCGGGTGGAATATACCGTAAGGCGTTTTTCAGAGCTAGCTCCATTTCCTCTTCCGACAGGTTCAGCTCCCGTTTTGGTGCCCGCCTGACCCCCTCCCTGAACTCGGTCTCCTCCGGCAGTTCCTGTGGGAGTTTTATCCGCATAGCTTCGGACACGTCAAAGTTAATAGAGTTCATCTTGCCACCTCCCTCGGAAAGTCGGCTTACTTAAATCCTGATCTGCTTATCCAGCACTTATGGTAAAACCAGTAACTTTAACGGTGCAAACTCAGGACGACTTAACCGTGAAAAAAGATCCCTGAAAGCACATATCAGTGTCCTTTCACGCGATGTCGTACTTTTCCAGTAAAACGTCAACCAGATCTTCATCCTTCAGCAGTTCAGCTGCTTTATCTATTAGCGTTGATAGTTCTCTGTCCTGCTTGATCGCAGGGACGACCTCTCTGACGTAATCGTAAAGTTCACTCAGAGGAGGAGTTAAATCTAGCTCCCTGTACTCCCCCGCCTGAGCGGCAACTAATAATTCCGCTGAGAGCATGTTTCTGACGTTTTCCACGATATCTTCCAGGTTATCGGCCGCATGCATCCCCATGGACACGTGGTCTTCCTGATCACCGGAAACCGGGATGGAATCAACCGAAGCAGGTGAGGAAAGGCTCTTGTTTTCGGACGCCAGAGCAGCACTGGTGTACTGTGCAAGCATAAATCCGGAGTTGGTTCCCGGATCGTCTGCTAGAAAAGCCGGCAGGTCTCCATTCAAGTCCGGATGTAGTACCCGGTTTACCCTCCTCTCGGATATGTTTCCGAGCTCGGTCAAGGCCATTCCCAGGTAGTCCGCGGCAAGCGCCACCGGCTCTCCGTGAAAATTACCCCCGGATATGACCGAATCCGACCCGTCGAAGACAAGCGGGTTATCGGTAACGGAATTAATTTCCGTTTTGATCACATCAAGTGCATGGCTCAAAGCGGATCGGGCACCGCCATGAACCTGAGGTATACACCTTATCGAATAGGGATCCTGGACGTTTTTCGGTCGGTATTCAGAAGGTTCGTATCCAAGCAGAGTCCGAAGGTTACCCGCGACCTTCTTCTGTCCTTCGTAAGGTCTCAGGTCGTAGATCCTGGAATCGTACTGAGAGAAGTTACCCCCGACCATATAGGTAGTCAGACCCGCAATTAAGTCGGCTAGTCGTACCAGCCTTCGGGCTTCTGCCGCGGCAATAGCAGCTACGGCGGTCATCACCTGGGTCCCGTTAATCAGCGCCAGCCCCTCCTTTTCTCTGAGTTCGACGGGCTGAATACCGGCACGACCGAGCGCCTCTTCCCCTGATAGTAATTCACCTTCGTAGTAGGCTTTCCCTTCCCCAATCAAGATGGATGCAGTATGAGCAAGCGGTATTAGGTCCCCGCTTGCACCAACCGAACCTTTGGAGGGAACGTAAGGGACGACGTTCTTGTTCAATAAATCAACGAGCCGATTCAGGAGCTTTAACCTCACGCCGGAGAATCCTCTGGCCAGCGAGTTCGCTCTTAGTGCTATCAACCCTCGAACCGTCTCTTCAGGGAACGGATCCCCCACACCTGCTGAGTGGCTTTTTAAAAGGTTAACTTGCAACTGGCGGCGTTGATCTTCCGGTATCTCCTCCCGAACCAGTTCCCCGAATCCGGTGGTAACTCCATATATCGGACCTTCGTTTTTCTCAATTGCTTCCTCGAGTGATTCCCTGTTTTCCATAACTCGAGACCTCACTTCTCCCCCGAGCTCCACCCTGGACTGACCCCTTGCGATCGAAACCACGTCATTAATACTCAAGTTACCATCTAAATTTACAGCCATAAAACAATCACCACTATCACCTAACTAAATGTATTTAGGTCCGAGGTTCCCATCATTAGGCAGCCAATTCGGTCAGATCCAGTTCTTCGAGCTTTGATCCCATGGGTTTTCCATCTTCGTCCCAACCCATCAAAGAGTAAAAGCCCTCCAGCATCTCCTGCAGGTTTACTATAGAGCCTGAAGCCGGACCCGATTTTATCCTCTCCGTGGTAAATTTCTCCGGGAGATCATCGTCCTCGGCCTTCAAACCCCTCCGAATGTTAAATAACCTCTCGGCGGTCAGTATTCTCTCTCCAGCAGCCAGCAGGTCCTCTTTCAGCATATCCTCACCGATAACTTTAGAAGTAAGTTCAGTTGTGAGCGAGAGGTCGTAATCTTCAACCAGTGAAAGCATTGGTACCTTACAGACTCCTAGCGAATCGGCTAGAGCGCTGACTATGGCCGATTTTTTGACAAGCTCTGGCTTCCCGGTTTCAACCAACCTATCCGCAGCCTCCGCCGCCCCAAATACCTCTTCTGCTTTCTCGGGAGAAAAACTGTATTCCGGCCTGGCATAAATTCCAGTGAAATCCCCACCGCGGCTTCCGACCGCGTAACCAAGGGCGGAACCTTTAAAACCTCGCGGGTCCATGGCAGTCATTGCCAGACCCTTTACGTGGTAGGCGTATTCCTTCGCCCCGCCCTCTATTTCGGAGGCGGCATCCTTCAGACCTTTACTGAGTACCTCACCCAGCCAGTCCTCCTGTCGGGCTATCCTACCTAAAAGGGTGCTCATGCTGCTGGTGTTGCCCCAGCTGAGGTCGAGGCCAGTATCCTCTTCCGTTAGAATATCCCTATCGTACAGATCCATCGCAAAAGCCATCAAACTACCAGCCTCGACTGAATCGAGGCCAAGTTCGTTACATTTGTCGTGGAGGTAGATCGATTCCAGAGCGTCCGTGTTGCCGCATTTTGGCCCCAGAGCGACCAGGGGCTCGAAGCAGGGTCTTTCGAATTTTTCTCCTTCATTTGGGCCTTGATCGATTTCCAGTTCCGCCTTACAGTGGACAGGGCACCTGTAACAACTGGAGGGAGTCCGGGGCAGGTCCTTAAAGCTTCTTCCATCCGCTGATTCCACGTCCTCAATTTGTACTTCCCTGTAATTCTTTACCGCTCCAGCCCCGAGGTCATCCACCCACTTAACCGAAGTAGAATTATCGTAGCGTGACCACTCTTCGTACTCAGGGGCCGATTTAATCTTTTCCAGGTACTCGTCCAGGGTATCCGACCCCGTCAGCTGATTTCCTATTGGAGCAGAACCAGGGTTTGCCCCAATAGCTTTCAGGTTTTTCGACCCCATAACTGCCCCCATCCCCGTTCTTCCTGCAGCGTGACCGTCTTCGAACATCAGACAGGCCAATGGTACCTGGTTTTCTCCAGCCGGACCAATGGCCCCTACGCTGGCGGAGGAACCAACCTCTTTTCTTATAAATTCTCTTGCTGTTGACGTTTTCTTTCCCCAGATATCATCAGCATCTTTAAGTTCCAGCTCGCCATCATGGATCCAGAGGTAAACTGGTTTATCGGCTTTTCCGCTAACAATTACCGAAAGGATTCTCTGCTGCCTGAGATAGGCTCCGAGGTCCCCCCCAACGTTTGAACTTCCCAGAAAACCCGTCAATGGGGAGACTGAACCCAGGTGCAACCGAGAGGAAGAATATACCTCACTGCCGGTGAGGAGTCCCGGAGTTACAACCAGCACGTTTTCCGGTTCGAGTGGGGAAGTTTCTTTATCGATATATTCGAGCAGGTAGCGAATATTTAATCCGCGACCGCCGAAATAATCCCTTACCACTTCCGGATTCGCTGGACTCTCTTCGATCTTTTCCTTTTCGAGGTTAATTTCGACTACTTTGCCAAATTTATTCAAATTCTTACCTCCGATAGTAAAAAGGGGCGGATCAAAATCCGCCCCCAACTGTTCAACTATTCATCGAGCTTGACAAACCTGAGTTCATGCGAACCGTTCCTCACTTCCCAGAAGTCCTTGACTGAATCTCTTGCCGCTCCGTAGGAAGCCTGATGGAATGGAATTACCGCCGGACCTTCTTCCCTCAGGATCTTTTGAATCCCGGTAAAGTGCTTCTGGCGTACTTCAGGGTTTACTTCCGTAGAGGCCTTCTCTATTAATTCGTCCAGTTTTTCGTTCGAGTAATGCCCCTCGTTCCAGGGCCCCCCGGTTTTGTAGGCCAGGTTCAGCACGTCCAGAATATTTACCCTGTGTGCCCACTGGGTCACTGTCATATCCGCCTTGAGCCAGTACTTGGAAAAGTACACATCCGAAGTAGAGCCCTCGAGCTGGAGGTCTATCCCCGCTGGCCTCACAACCTGCTGCATGTTCAGAGCGGTATCCGAGCAAGGGGGTATATTCGTCGGGTAGTGTAACTGCATCTCTAATCCATCCCCATGACCCGCCTCCGCCAGCAGTGACTTCGCTTTCTCAATGTTTTGCTCTCTCGTACCGAGATCTGTGTGCCATTTATAGGAGGGAGCTATCGGGTGATCGTGACCGAGATCGCCAAAACCGGAAAGGACCGACTCGAGCATAAACCTTCTATCGGCGGCGTACTTCATTGCAAGGCGAACCCGGTTATCGTCAAAGGGTGGTTTATCCGTCCTCATGCTAATAGGAGCTTGGAATCCGCCGGTAGCGTGATCTACGTAAATATCTTCTTCCTTGTCGAGTCGCTCGAAATCGGATAACGTCACTTTAGTCAGAACGTCGACGTCACCGGACTGGAGCATAAGTCTTTTCGTCGAAGCTTCCGGAATCAGAATGAAATGGAGCTCGTCAACGTAAGGTACGTCCGGAAGGAAGTAATCGGGGTTCTTCTCCATAATCAGCCTTTCGCCGGGTTCGTAACTGGTAATTTTGAATGGACCCGTACCGGAAGGTTTCTCCTCACCGTATTTTTCGTAATCAAAGTCGTGGGCGACGATACAGGTATTGTAATCGTAAAAGTTCAAATTAAAGTCCGGGTCGGTATTTGTCAGGGAAAACTTGGTCTTATAACGATCGACTTCTTCAATTTTATCCACGTTCTCAAACAGGGACTTCGCGGGAGAACCTATATCCGGATCCATTATTCTCTCAACGGTGTACTTCAAATCTTTAGAAGTCAGTTCAGTCCCGTGGTGGAACTTGACTCCCTCCCGCAGTTTGAACGTCCACTCACTCCTGTCCTCAGAATAACTGTAATCCTCGATTAAAGATGGCGTCCTCTCGTTTTCCGGTCCCCTCAGCCTGAACAGGTAATCGGAGAAGACTCCGGCCATGACCTGTCCGGGCGAGTCTCCCAGCAAGCCCGGGTTTATGCTCGTCGGTGGCCTAACTCCGACCCTTACGACGTCCTTTGAAGTCTGGCCTCGACCGGAATAAGACCATAATCCTGGCAAGGAAACAGCGGCGCCGGTAATAGCGGCGTTCCTGATAAATTCTCTTCTCGAAATCTTTCGATCTTCGGTCATAATACCTCCTCGTTGCGTTTGTTGGAACTGATCGTATTCTCTCCTTTTTAAGGTGACTTTTTATTCCACCTCCTAAACCTTCAAACTATAAAACCGGTTCCACCTCCTTAAGATCCTCCAGTGCGATGTGACAGTGAATCTCATGATCTCCCTCCCCTACTACCGGGGGAGCCTCCTCTTCACAAATATCACCAACCTTTCTCGGGCACCTGGTATTAAAAACACAGCCCGAAGGCGGGTCTATCGCGGAAGGAACTGAACCCTCCAACCTTAGCTGCTTTTGGTCAACCCCCGGATCGGGAATTGGAATTGCCGATAAAAGCGCCTCAGTGTACGGATGATAGGGGGGTGAAAATATTTCCTTAGTCGACCCCACTTCCACCACGTTGCCTAGATACATCACGGCTATAAAATCGCTTATGTATCGAACGACGCTCAGGTCGTGGGAGATAAACATATAGGATACGTCCGTCTCCGACTGCAGATTCATCAACAAATTAAGGATAGTGGCCTGAATCGAGACGTCGAGGCTAGAGGTTGGCTCGTCCGAAAGCACCAGCGAGGGGTTGCTGGCAAATGCGCGAGCCACCGCAACCCTCTGTTTCTGGCCCCCGCTCAGTTGGTCCGGATAACGGTTTTTAAATCCCGCTTCCAGCCCGACCGCGCCGAGAAGCGAATCGACCAACTCCTTCAGGTTTTCGGATGGAAAGTCGCCATGCAACTCGAGCGGTCGACGAACGGCTTCACCGATGGTCTTCTTTGGGTTCAGGGTTGACCGGGGATCCTGAAAGATAATTTGGATCTTCTTGAGTATCCCCCCTTCCCTATCCTCTACCGGGTCAGATATATCAGTGGTCTTAAACCGTATCTCGCCCGAGGTTATTTCTTCCAGACCAATTACGCTACGGGCCAGAGTGGTTTTACCGCAACCGCTTTCCCCGACAACGCCCAGAGTATTTCCCTTCTTCAAGTCCAGATCAACGCCATCCACCGCCTTCACTTCTTTAGGGCTTTCCAAGTTAAAATTCCAGCCCCTGCTCTGTCGAAAGTACTTCTTAACGTCTTTTATCTTCAGAGTCTTGCCCTCAAGGTCCTCGTCCTTTTCCCATGGATAACGCTCTCTCTCCTCTTCGGGTAAAGCCTGGATCATTTCCGGACGCGTAACCTGATCTTCATCCAGTGGAGCAAAGTGACAGCCAGCGTCGTGGTGTCCGCCCCTCTCGATAAGTCCGGGGTTCTCGTCAACGCATCTTTCCCTCCTGTAAGGACAGCGGGGAGCAAAACTACAACCCTGAGGTAAATCAGTAAGGTCCGGCACCGAACCCCGAATAGGGTTGAGATGGCCCCTTGATTCCTCTTCTTCGGGATGAGGAATACACTTTAGAAGGCCTTCAGTATAGGGATGGAGAGGATAAGAAAAGAGCTCCTCCACTTCCGCTCTTTCTATTATCTCCCCCGCGTACATAACCTGAACGAAGTCACACGATCTTGCAACTACGCCAAGATCGTGGGTTATGTAAAGCATCGCCGCGTTGAATCTCTCCTTCAGCTCCTCCACCATGTCGAGTATCTTTGCCTCGGTCGTCACGTCCAGGTTGGTCGTAGGCTCGTCAAGGATCAACAGGTCCGGATTTGCCATCAAGCTCATCGCTATGCTGACTCTCTGCTTCATCCCCCCGCTTAACTGGTGAGAATAACGGTTGGCAGTGGATTCCGGGTCCTGAATGTGAACCTCGCTCAAGGTATTCACGGCCTTCTCGTTGGCTTCCTCCCAGGAGAGACCCTCATGGACCTTTGAAACCTCTGCTATCTGTTCTCCAACCCGCATCGACGGATTTAGTGAAGCAGTAGGGTCCTGATAGACCATCGCGATCTCATTACCCCAGATGGTCTGGAGTTCGTTTCGTGATTTGGATGCCAGGTCTTCACCCCTATAGAACACCTTCCCGCTATCGATATAGCCGTTTTCGTCAAGGTACTGGATTACTGCGAAGGCGAGAGTACTCTTACCACAACCGGATTCACCAACTACTCCGTAAATATTGCCCCTTTCGACCTTCATGGATATACCGTTAATCGCCCGGACGGTCGACTCCGGGGTTTCGTATTTAACGGTGAGGTCCTTTACCTCCAGCAGGGTTCCCTCCTCACCAGCTTCCCCCTCTAACCGTGAATCCACCTGTTCCGTAGAGGCCATCAAATCTCACCCGAGGAAAATGCCTCGATCCCTTCAGCCAGAAAATTAGCCGAGAGTACCAGAGATGCTATCGCCAGAGACGGAAAGATTACGAGCCACGGTGCCGTCTGTAAATGGTTTCTGGACTCGGAAATCATCAGCCCCCAGTCGGGTGTAGGTGGCTGAACCCCCAGACCAAGAAAACCGAGAGAAGCACTAAGAAATATTGAGTAGGCAAACCTGATCGCCCCCTCGACTCCGAGGGTATCCAGTATGTTCGGCAGAATTTCCGAAAACATAATATAAGTACTGGACTCACCCCTGACCTGAGCGGCCTCAACGAACTCCTGCTCCTTCACCTCCAGGGCGGCACTCCGGGCCACCCTGCCTATCCTGGGGGTATGGGCGAGGCCAATGACCAGGATGACGTTAAACGTACCAGGACCCAGTACACCCAATATAAACATGGCGATAAGCAACGCCGGAAAGGCCATCAGTATATCCATGGCCCGCCCCAGTAACTCCCCGAATGGTCCTTCGTAATAGGCAGCAGTTATTCCTATAAGTGTACCCCCAATGAGACCCAGTCCGGTAGCGGAAAGGGCGAGGACAAAGGCAGTACGACTCCCAGTAATCACCCGACTTAAAACGTCCCTCCCCCACCTATCCGTGCCAAACGGGTGATCAAAACCGGGAGAAGAAAACTTATCCGTTGAAAATTCAGTCGGCCCGTACGGTGCCAGGACCGGGCTGAAAACGGAGACGAAAATCCAGAAAATCAGGATTATAAGGCCGATGAACGCGAGCGGCTTCTTCTTCAGTCGGGCGGAAAACTCTTTAAGGAACAAAAGCTTCGTCCATAACCACTTAAATGGGGCGACTATTCCCTCGATCATTTTATTCTTCCCCTCCGTACCTCAACCTGGGATTGAGAAAGCTATACAGGAGATCGGTAAACAGATTAATGAATATATAAGACCCCACTACGAACAGAAGGCCGGCCTCCATGATCGGAACGTCCCTCTGTTTGATGGCGGTTAATATCAACCGCCCTACTCCTGGATAACTGAAGGTTGCCTCTACAACTACCGCTCCGCCGAGCAACCAGCCTAGGTTTATCGCGATGACGGTAACTGTTGGGAGAAGCGCGTTTCTCAAAACGTGGTTTAGAACCACCCTTTTGGAGTTCATACCCTTCAGAATAGCTGACCTGGTATAGTCCGACTTCATAACTTTAACCACGCTTGCTCTCGTATGACGTACTATATAACCGGTCATCACCCCGGAGAGGGCCAGGACCGGCAAAATTAGCCCCGGTAGCTGGGACCACAGACCTTCCCCCCATTCTATCGCCCCCGAAGCGGGAAGCAAATCTAGATAAACCGAGAACACTAGAATGAGAATAAGTCCTGTTATAAAAGAAGGGAAGGAAATCAGACCGAGCGTGGTAACGGAGATCGACCTGTCAAGCCAGCTATCCTGATTCAATCCAGCGGCTACACCAAGGACCAGTGAGACGGGAACGACAAAAATCAGCGCTCCGGCTGCAAGCACGACGGAATTCCTTGCCCGTCTCAGCAGCAAAGGGCCAACCTCTAGACCGGATCGGCTAAGCGAGGTCCCGAAATCACCTCTAAGCACCCCGGTCAGCCAATCGAAGTACCTGACGTGTAGCGGCCTGTTTAACCCTAGCTGTTCTCGCAGAGCTGCCAGGGAGTCCTCCGTGGCGTACTGTCCCAGTACCATCTGTGCAACATCTCCGGGGAGCCCTTCGGCCACCAGAAATATTAACAGAGATGCGATAAAGATACTTACAAAAGCCTGAAGCAGTCTTTTACCAGAATATATTAACATCGGTTTTTAATCGTCCTATGAGCCAGAGCTTTAATCAAACAAGGCCTACATAGTCGCTATTTGCTAGCTTTTTCGGCCTCGTCCAGAACTCCATCCATCTCCCGAATTACTTCGTCCGGCAACGGCTCCGGTTCGTGGTTTTCTACGATCTCTTTCGCCTTTTCGGAGGCTCTTTCCCGCAGGTCTTTTGCGCCAGCTTCTTTCCAGCTGTCGTAGCCCTTGCGGTCCAGCAATTTCGGCTGGTAGAGATCCCTGTAGTTATCCAGAGTCGATTTATCCGTCAGAAAACGCCCTCCTGGCCCGACTCGCTCGATAGCATCCATGGCGAGATAGTCCTCGTGCATATTCATCCCTCTCTGGAGCCGGCGCACGTAGCCAACGATTTCATTTCCAATTACTACCGACTCGAGTGACCCCGTCTGCCCGGACTCCAGATAACCGACGTCATGAATCAAATCAGCCTGACTCCTCGCCATTTCTGAAACCGACAACGATGCCTCCATCGCCTGCTGACCGTCAATTAACTTCGAGTCGCTGAAACCCGCTTCGCTAAATACGGGCATATCCAGGTACTTGCTGACCTCACTCAACGCCCGGTCGATAATCAGGGCGGCCGGCAGGCCGTAAGAAGCTCCGGCCGACTTCATGTCCATTGGAGAAGCGGCTCCCCCTATGATCACCGGCGCACCCGGTCTCTTCAACTGGGATATCACTACCCCACTAAGTTCCTCCGCCAGAGACATGACAACAGTTCCCGCAGGGGTTGCCGGGCTGGAGGCCCCGGGAAGCGTTCCCGAAGTATAGGTAGCCGGAACGCCATATTCAGCAGACAGCAACAACCGGCCGAGCGCTTCTTCCGATCCGACCAACGGGCTCGTCGGTTCCGTATATTGAATAAAGAACGGCTTCTCTTCTAGATCCTCCTTTCCTCCGGCGATCGCCATTGCCATGTCGATCAGCTCTTTCGTATTCCTGTTGTCAGCCGAGGTGAAGACGAATGGCTTCGTATTATTTACCGTCATCGTTCGGAACTGATAAAGGTCCGCCAGCTCGTTCGGTACGTCCGAGGGCAAAGCCATGCTCATCAGGAAATCCAGCTCGGGAAGGGCATCCACGAGCAGACTAAAGTTCTTGACGTCCTCCAGCCTGCTCTTTCTTCTCTCACCCGACTGCAGGTCTATCGTGTTCGGATTATCCGAACCGGGACCATAGTAGTTCTCGTTGCTCCCTAATTCCAGGGCAAGGTCGCCGTCTCGGTCGTACACCGGAACGTATTCCGGCGCCTTTCTCAGAGCTTCTTCAACGTGATACGGTTCCAAAAATACCCTTTCATCCGATATATCCGCTCCAGCTCCGTCCAGGAGTTCCAGCGCCTTTTCGTGCCTAATTTCTACCCCGACTTTACTCAGAACGTGCAAAGCTTTATGGTATACTTTTTTCTTTTCCTCTTTGGTTAACATTAGCCAGTTACTCTCCTTTGCTTAAAAATTTTTTCCAAACAGCCGATTGGTCTTAGATTCGTCTCCCACTTCCATTACTTATACTTTTCAAAGTGCTCCTTCAGGCGTTTCCTCGCAAGAACTGGGTCCGAATCAGCCAAAGCAGAATAAATTTTACGATGAATGACGTGAGATTCCAGAAGATAATTCCGTTTGTCCGGCAGATAATGCGTCTCTTCAAGCTTCCGCCACATTCTATC
>CAZWZR010000035.1:0-11323 GCA_964638365.1 uncultured Thermotogae bacterium
ATCGTAGCCGCGTTCCCGAAACTTCCTTTGAAACTCGCGGAACTCGCTGGATATTCCCTCCCCCTCAAAATCCACTATAGCGACCGTCCCCGGGTCGCCCCTGGTACCCGGAAAATTCCGGTAGTTATGTAGAATCTTGTCTATCAGGTTCTCCATCGGAGAATAAGTGAAAGCCTCGTAGCCGTCCGGAACTACATCAAGCGCCCGGGAGTCTCCGATAATTTTCTGCAGAATCCTCGCTTCGTTCATTCCAGCTGAACCATCCGTGTTGAACTCGCAGAACTGTAAGTTGCCCGCGAAGTCGAAGAAGACGTCAAACCGTCCGATCGGGTAGGGATTGCCATAACCGGGATCCGCCAGAACCAGTTTCTCTTCCTCCTCTGTAAATGGAAAGACTTCCCGGAAGGCTTCGTCCTCCCTGAACCGGCAAATCGTCTTATCAAGAACCCCGGTCAACTTATCCAGAACCCCTTTTATCTCGTTCAGGTCTCCCTCGGAGAGGAACATCGGCTGAAACAGGAAGTCAATTGGCTCTCCGAGGTACCTGGCCGAGGAGTTCTCGACTTTTTCCCTGACTTCCTTATAGGCACGGAGATAGTCTTCGGGGTTACTTCTGACCGCGTTCTCGTATTGAGAAAATAGCTCGTCCGTGTTCATTTCAGTCTACCCTCCAGTCCGTTCTTCATATCGCACCAGGCCAACGCCTCCTCTTTACCCCCATCCAGACGGTTCAGCGTCTTCGACTTCGGAGTGACTCCCTCTTCGGCGAGCCGTTTTAAAGGTTCCAGGTATTCCTCTTCCTCGGATGGAAGGCCGTTCTCGGCGGCCTTGATCAGTTCACGGTAAAAGGAGAAAACCCCTCCGCTCCCTTCAGTCCGGCTTTCGTTCCCCTGGCGAACTTTTTCCAGGGTCTCGTGGTACTCATCGGGGTCTAAACCATTCCATCTCCTGTGCAGGAAATCCAGGTTTTCTCTATCGTACAGAAGCCCCTTCCAGAGAGCCGCATAAGCAATGCTATAAGTCAGAGGTAAGGAATCCCCCATCCTGATTTCCAGGTGCCCCTTTGTTCTCACGTCGGGGAATACCGTCGATAACAGGTACTCCAGTTCCCCATCCGTCAGGTCTTCGTCTATAACGTCCTTAACCCGTTTCTCCCTGTCGAAAACCAGTTCTCCATCCTTTCGGTAGACCATTACCGGTACTTCAAGCAGGTACTCGGCGTAGTCCCGGTAACCGAAACGTCCGTCAAAGACTCCGTCCGGGTAACCACAGCGGTCCGGGTCACAGTTATTCCAGATCATCGCTCTGAGGCTTCCCGTTTCATGGATCCGGCCCTCGAAGAAAGGGGAATTGTCCAGAGCTGTGTAAATAACCGGTGTCAGGTAATTAGCGACCGCGTTCTTTTTGACGTAATCCAGTTCGTTCGCGTAATCGAGGTTGACGTGAACCGCACCGGTACCCTTCATCATATTGTGGGCGTACTCGCCCTTATCCTCGAAATAATCGTACATGTAGTCGTAGCGTTTTTTGGGCACGATCTTTATATCCTCTATCCCCGTTTCGGGTTGATAACCGAGGGCCAACAGCCTCTTATCCCTTTGACCGAGGATGGAAGTGGCCTTCTTCAAAAAATCCAGATATATATCTTCCAGATCGGACAGCGCCCTCTTTGGGGCTATGCTTATTTCCACCTGACCGCCGGGCTCGAGAGTTAAACTTGCACGATCGGCTTCCAGCCCAACTACGTGGCCCTTTTCGTTTACGGGATCCCAGTCGAATTCTGACAAATCAAGCAGGAGGTCCTCGATCCCTCCCTCTTCGTAATAGGAAGTGGCTTTTAGAGAGCCTTCTTCCACGACTACGTGTTCCAGCTCAAGTCCCAGTTTACGCTCACCGGGATCGACTTCGGATCCTCTAAAGTATTCGACAAATAACTGAACTTTTTCCTCGTAATCCAAGGATTCACATCTCCCATTGTTGGCGCAAAGAGCCAGCGATATATTCTTTGATTAAACCACGGATCGTCAATAAGAACAAGGATAAAACCGATAAATTCAATCCACTTTTGATTAGTTTACAGTCTCACTCACCCCTTCTCAACGTTTCAATTGCACAAAACGACCGCTATTTGGGTATTTACGGCACCTTCTCAACGAATATTTTCGTATTCCAATTGAAAGTGGGGAGCATTAACGAGGTATATAATCCGTGTGCGCTGGAGAACACAAATAGACCACGAGAACCAGAGAAAACCCGCTTCAGAAGGGAATTCAGTCCTGGTAAAATCGTAAATAATTTATTATAATTAGCTGTTCTAGTGGCTTTTATGATTTGAGGTGGTTATATGCCCTACGAAGCAGATCAAATTAAAGTTCTGGAAGATTTAGAAGCCGTTCGAAAGAGACCGGGAATGTACATAGGGAGTACCGGCCAGGAAGGTGTAATGCACCTGATCGACGAGGTGCTGGACAACAGCATCGACGAGGCTCTGGTCGGCGAATGTGACGAAATCGAGGTAATAGTTCACGAAGACGACAAGGTGACTGTAGTTGATAACGGCAGGGGCATCCCCGTCGATACCCACGCGGAAAAGGGACTCAGTGGTGTAGAAGTGGTTATGACCACCCTGCACGCGGGGGGTAAGTTCGATCATAAAAGCTACAAGGTCAGTGGTGGACTTCATGGTGTTGGTGTTTCCGTCGTAAACGCGCTTTCGGAGTGGATGCGTGTAGAGGTTCAGCGAGACGGTTCTCGTTACAGACAGGACTTCTCACGGGGTGACTCGCTGTCGGAGCTGAAGGAGGTCGATACAAAAGAAGGAGCCCGAGGAACGAAGATAACCTTCATGCCGGACGAGGAGATATTCGGCGACTTCGAGTACGATTTGCCGAAACTCACTCACCGACTGCGCGAGCTCGCATACCTGAACAAAGGATTGAAGATAATTCTGGAAAACGAGGACGCCGACGTAACCAAGTCCTTCAAATACGACGGCGGAATCAAGGAATACGTGGCTTCGATTACCGAAAACGAGGAACGACTACACGACGAGCCCATCTACTTCAAGCGAGAGGAGGACGGTAACTTCGTCGAAGTAGCCATGACCTTCAGCAAGAAGTTCTCGGAATCCACATATTCCTTTGCGAACAACATAAATACCCAGGAAGGCGGAAAACACGTCACCGGGTTCAAGACGGCCCTGACCAAAACTACAAACAAGTACGCCAGAGACAAGAAGATTCTTAAGAAAAAGGACGACAACCTCTCCGGTCGCGACATCAGGGAAGGCCTGACCGGAATAATCAACGTGAGAATTCCCGAACCGGAGTTCGAGGGACAGACAAAAACAAAGCTCGGAAACCCGGAGATCAGGGAGATAGTCCGTAACGTGACCTCGGAAGCACTGCTCGATTTCTACAAGTCGAACAAACAAATAGCCCGGAAAATAATCGAGAAGTCCATCGAGGCAGCGCAGGCGAGAAACGCCGCCAAGAAGGCCCGTAAGCTGGCGAGAAAGAACGCGATGATTTCTACTTCACTCCCCGGAAAGCTGGCCGACTGCACGCAGCGTGATCCCGAGGGAAGCGAGCTCTTCATCGTAGAGGGTGATTCGGCAGGCGGTTCGGCAAAGAGTGCACGTGACAGGGGCTTTCAGGCTATTCTACCGCTCAGAGGCAAAATACTAAACGTGGAGAAATCCCGGATGAGCAAACAGCTGGAGAACAAGGAGCTGAAGTCGATAATAACGGCGATGGGGACAGGAGTCCAGGAGCACTTCTCCCGCGAAAAGCTGCGTTACGAAAAGATAATAATAATGACGGACGCCGACGTCGATGGGGCTCATATCAGGGCTCTGCTGCTTACCTTCTTCTACCGAAACTTCGAACCCTTAATTACGGAAGGGCACGTATTTATCGCCCAGCCACCCCTGTACAAGGTTCAATCGGGTAAGAGCAAGAAGTACTTTTACACGGAAGACGAGCTGGACGAATACCTGGAGGACAGGAAAACCAAACCTTCGTCGGTCCAACGGTTTAAAGGGCTCGGTGAGATGAACCCCTCCCAGCTCTGGGAGACCACGATGAAGCCTGAAAACAGGATTATGAAGAGGGTATCCGTCAAGGACGCGCTCGAGGCGGATGACCTGTTCAGTACCTTGATGGGGAGCGACGTCCAGGCAAGGAAGAACTTCATCAAGGAAAACAGCAACCAGATAACCAATCTGGATATTTAGTTTCCGACTCTTCCGACCCAAAAACTGGCAATACGGGCTTTTCATTCGTTCGAACTCATAACCTGGAACGTCCTTCAGTTCTTTGGGATTAAATAGAACTAGATTTCGATAAATTGAGGTAGCTAAAAAAATGGGATTGGATGGAATTACGCTCAGCAAATTAAAACGCGAAATTCAGGACGGACTCACCGGGGGCTGGATAAGGAAAATTTATCAGCCCCGGCCCGAGCTAGTTACGGTAAACGTCTGGAACGGAGATAACTACCGGCTCCTGATTTCCTGTGGTGACGATTTCCGGATCCAGCTTACGGATATGGATCTGGAGAACCCGGAAAAACCACCACCATTTACCATGCTGCTCCGAAAACACCTTTCCGGTGGAAAGATCTCTCGAATAACTCAGAAGAGAGGTCTGGACAGGATAATCAAGATATCAGTGGATAAGCAGGTAGAAGAAGGCGACGAGGAAAAAATCGAGAGAAAGGAAATCTTCGTCGAATTAATGGGCCGAAACAGCAACTTATTTCTCGTCCAGGACGGGAAGATCCTCGGGGTTTTACGTGACAAAGAAAGCAGAAACAGGGATACCTCCCCGGGCGGTCAGTACGAACTGCCGCCGGGACAGGACAAGCTTGACCCCTTTCAACTGAGTCGCGAAGACTTCGTAAAACTCGTTCGTCCGGATGAACCTGTTTGGAGAAACTTGTTGAACGGAATCGATGGTATAGGTCCGACGCTCGCAAAGGAAATCCCTGCGCGGGCGGGAGTTCCGGTCGATCGGGTTGAGGTTTCCAACGCGGGGCGGGAGTCCTTATGGAACGCTACAGAAGAAACATTTGATGAACTCTCCTCCGGCTCGTATACTCCGCTGGTTTACCAGGAGGACGGAAGGCCGGTCGAATTCAGCCCGATAAAACTGGAGACGTACTCGAACAAAGAAGAGCTATCCTTTGAGACTTTAGGGGACGCTCTCGACCACTACTACAAAGCCCGTGAAGCCAGCTTCGAAACGGCTGAACTCAGGGAAAAAGTCGAAGAGACGTTAACGGACGAGATCGACAGGATAGAAGGCGCGCTAAAGAACGTAAAGGAGCAGCTTCAGCAGTCCGAAAACCGGGAAGAGTTAAAGCGGACCGGGGATATAATTCTGGCCAACCTGGGAGAGCTGGAGAAGGGGATGAAATCGGCCGAATTAAACGATCCTTATAACGAGGGCGAGATAAAGGAAATCAGCCTGGACCCCTCGAAGACCCCCGAGGAAAACGCCGAAAGCTACTACGAACGTTACAAGAAACTGAAGCGTGGGGAGGAAAAGCTGAAAAAGAGAAAGAAGGGGCTGAAAAAGGAGCTCAGTTACCTGCGAAAACTGGAGAAGAGATACGAAAAGGCCGAGTCTCAGGAGGATCTGGCGGAACTGGAAGGAATCCTGAAAGAAAAAGGATATATAGACGAGGAGGTCGGCTCGGGGAAAGAAAACAACCAGGGCGGTCCCAAGGAATACTGGATTAAAGGCTACAAGGTCATGGTGGGTAGAAACGCCAGGCAGAACGACGACCTGGTTCGGGAGGCGTCGAGAGACGATCTCTGGTTTCACGTCAGGAATTACGCCGGAGCGCACGTGGTTATAGTGACTGACGGTCAACCGGATCAGGTACCCGAGGAAGTAATAGTAAAAGCCGCTCAGCTCGCCGCCGCCAACTCCAAGGCACGTGGTGCGGAGCAGACAACCGTAAGTTACACGGAAATCAAGTACGTCGACAAACCAAAAGGAGCCAAGCCCGGCCTCGTACAGATAACCAACGAAAACACGATAAACGTCTCTCCAGGAGAGGTGATATCATAGCTTCCACGATAGTTAACCTAATCATACTGCTTTTAGCACTGCTGCCGGCGGCAATCGTTCACGAGTATTCCCACGGCTTCGTCGCCTGGAAACTCGGGGACCCCACGGCAAAACAGTCCGGCAGGTTGACCCTGAATCCCGTCCCCCACATCGATCCCGTCGGGACGATTTTAGTTCCGCTCGGGTTGATCCTGGTTCAATTGATTTTTGGCGGGGGTCTTTTCATAATCGGCTGGGCCAAGCCCGTGCCGATCGACCCCAGGTACTTCCAGGACAAGGAACGAGGGATGCTCCAGGTCGGACTGGCCGGACCACTCAGCAACTTAATGATGATGTCACTTGCTGCCGGTATTGGCCATCTGCTCGTGCCATTTTACGTAAACTTCTTCCTCGGTAAGAGCGGTGGTTTCTTATTCGAGTTCGCACAGAACGGTCTCCAGACGCTAATCTACTTCTTCGGGGTATTCGTAATAATCAATATAATACTCGGACTATTTAACCTGATACCGATGCCTCCCCTCGACGGATCGCGAATTCTCGGTTACTTCCTATCCCACAGGGGCAAACAGATAATGGCTCAGATGGAACAGTACGGTTTTCTGATCGTTCTGGCATTACTCTGGCTCGGTGGTGACCTCTTCTTCTGGGTGATTCAACGAATCTGGGCATTCGTGCTCGGACCGAACTGGATCCAACTGATCGCAGCAGGAGGTATGCTTTAAACTCTATTTCAACCTCCCGACTTCCACCATGAACGATAAGAAAAAAACTGACGAGCAATACGGCAAGCTTTACGTCGTTCCCACCCCGATAGGTAACCTCTCCGACATTACCTACAGGGCCGTGGAAACGCTCCGAAATGTCGATTTCATAGTGGCCGAGGATACCAGACACTCGAGGAGATTGCTGGAAGAATACGACGTCGAAACACCTTTTACAAAGAGCTATTACCAGGGAGCGGGTGAAGAACGCCGGGAGGAGATAATCGGTAAGCTGCTCGGGGGACGTGATCTCGCCCTGATAAGCGACGCCGGCACCCCACTGATATCCGACCCGGGATTCAAACTCGTTCGTCGGGCCCGCCACGAAAACATCGAAGTAGTAGGTATTCCGGGTCCAAATGCGGCAGTTACTTGCCTTTCCGTTTCCGGTCAGCCCACCGACAGCTTCGTATTCGACGGTCAGGCCCCTAAAAAAAACGGGAAAAAGAGGAAGTACTTCGAGGAACTGCGGACCAGGAGGAAAACAACAGTAATCTACGATTCACCCCACAGGGTCGAGTCAACTCTGGAGATCATGTCCGAGGTAATTCCGGGTAGGTCGATCACGGTTTGCCGGGAGCTAACGAAAAAGTTCGAACGTACCCTGAAGGGCAACCCGGGAGAAGTACTGAACCGACTAAGGGAAGGTAAGATCAAAGGTGAATTCACCCTGGTGGTCGGAGGAGCTAGCGATGAAGAGGTCGTCCGGGCGCGAAAGGAAGAATACGGCGACGTCCCGATAGAACAGCAGTACGAAGGTCTCAAGAAGTTAAAGGGGTTATCCAGGAAGGAGGCAATGCGGGAACTCGCCGAGTTAAGAGGAACTTCAAAAAACGAAATCTACGATGAGTTAAATAAATAGGGCAAGTCAGGCGTGTTTGTCCGCTACGGTAGAAGCCCCGTAGGAGTCCGGTTTCGTTCTGACGTCGAACCCACTTCCGATTATCATCCCAACCACTTCGTCAATTATTTCTTTGGTCTTCCCGTGCTGCCCGACGTCGACGTGTATCTCCAGGTTATAATCCAGTAACGTCACTTCCTCCAGCTGTCCCATCAGGTCCTTCGCCAGGTCAAACGAAAGGAAGGCTTCCTTGTAGATCTTGTCTCGCAGCGTATAAATCTGGTCCTCCGTTTCACGCTTCCAGAAATACCTCCCTCCCTTGCCCATTCTGTGGATGACAATGGCGCTAACGAAGTCTATTTCGTGGTCCCCGGAGGCGGCGTGGGAATCCGTTCCCACGACTATTTCGTACTCTGACCTCTGATCCTTTTCCATCATGCCTACGATCTCATCCACGACACCGTCGAAGTCCAATCTGCCTTTTGTTGGGTTATGAAATTGCATCAAGGTTTAACACCATCTGGATTATAGCCAATTGAGATCGTTTTTCAACGAAACCCATTAAGGCTCCGGATCGAACGATCCCAGAACTTCTTCAGCGGCATAGTACCCGCTCCGTACAGCGCCCTCCATGGTAGCCGGCCAGCCCGTATCGGTCCAGTCTCCGGCAAGATAAAGACCACCGAGCGGCGGGTTCTGAGGCGGCCGCAGGGAACTGCTCCCCGGAGAACCTATGAAAGTAGCTCGCGGCTGGTAAAGTGCAACGGAGTCCTCCAGTTCCGTTTCTCTTACCCTGGGAAGCGGAGAGGCCAGGTCTCGCCTAACTCGGCTAACGAGCTCACGCGTCGATATCTTCTCCAGTTCTCCGGGATCGGAAAGGGTCAAGCATATATGGCCTTCCGAATTCGCTCCGGAGTCCGTTACGTTAAAGACCCACCCGGCGGTACCTTCGAGAAACCCGAAGAAGTCCTGCTCCATCACGTCTTCCCGGAAGAAAAGGTGAACGTTTATGATCGAGTTCCATTCCAGATCCCAGAAAGGACACGAAAACCGGTTTAGCGCTGAATCGGTAAGTACTTCTTCTAACCGGTGGCCCGGCACCGCGGAGAGAACCAGATCCCCCTCAAGCACCTCACCGTCTTTTAGCTGCACTAAATGCCTTTCTTCGCCTCTCAACTCAACCTCTTCGACCGGGCTGGACCCCCGAACCTCGCCACCATGGTTTTCTATAAAATCGACCGCGCTGTCTCCTATTTTACTCATGGAGCCATCCAGGCGGCCGAGCCTACCCCCCTGCTTGTCCAGCAACACGCGCTTCAGGATCATCAACCCCATGTGAACGCTCACTTCGTCTACCTTTGCATTTAAAGTCGGAACTATTATCTGGTTCCAAAGCCTCCTGATCGACTTCTCAGACGCACCTTTCTCCCGTAACCAGTCCCCGAAGGACCCATCATTCTCCTCGTCTTCGGAGCCGAATGCCAGAGCCGCAACCACCGGTCCAACCAGGCTCAACTTGTCCGAACTGGAGATAAATGGAAAATTATAAGTAGCGGACAACAGATGGAAGGGAGGTGGCAGTCGGTTGCTCCTCACCCGACCGACGTTTCCGGATTTGTCCCTGAACTCAACGTCCAGCCGGGATTGAGTCATCAGGTCTTCGGACAGACCGATAAGGTCGAGGAACCTCAAGTAAAAATCGAAACCGGAGACATGCATGTGCTGGCCGAGATCGAGGATTCGACCTCTGTAATCTACTGAGCCGGTTCTACCTCCGACCGAAGGAGACTTCTCCAGCAAAACCAGATCGCCGGAATAACCCCCCTCCAGGATCTTGACACTTGCTGAAAGACCGGCAAGACCGCCTCCGATCACGATTATTTTTTCAGACTCGCGAACCATTGACCCAGTACCGAACTCACTTTTCGCACCGTACTCATCCTAGTACGGCCGTCCCAGACCTCCCAGCCGGATGCCTCCATTTTATCGAGGAGATTGCTGTAAACCCCGTACAAACCGGCGGGACAGGCACGCGTTCTTGGCGAAAGCTGAGAAAACAGTTTCTTCCCCTTCCGGAAGTGCTTTCGTGCTCGGGATGCCTCGAAATCCATGAGGTCTCTGAACTCTTCGTTAACGCCGTATTCATCTATTTCTTCAAAATCACACTCGAAACTTTCCAGGTCTTCCTGTGGGAGGTAAATCCTATCCCGTCGGTAATCCTCCGCTACGTCCCGTATTATGTTGGTGAGTTGCATCCCCAGGCCGAAATCTATCGCGTACTTCTTCGCCTTCCAGTCCTCGTAACCAAAGACCTCGATCAGAGCTAGACCCACCACGGATGCTACCCGGAAACAGTAAACCTTGAGATCTTCGAAAGTAGCATAGCGTTTTTTGGTCAGATCCATTTCGACGCCACGGATCAGCTGGTCGAAGTAGCTTTGAGGAATTCCGTAATTTTCAACCGGTCCGGCAAGGGCTTCGTAAAGCTTATCCTGTGGCCGACCGGAGTATAGATCCTTTACTTTTTCCCGCTCCTCCGCCAATCTCTGCTTTTTCTTGTTTAGGTCCCAGGACCCGTCGGCGATATCGTCACAGCGCCTGGCAAATGTATAAATGGAGTACACTGCCGAGCGTTTTTCCTTGGGTAAGGTTATTATAGCCCAGTAGAAGTTCTTGGCCCTCTCCTTAGTTATTCTCTTGCAGTATTCGTTAGGGCTTTCGGATCCCTCTACGACCCCTTCAGGCTGCTTTTGCATCGAACAGCCTCCGTACCGGGCGCTTTGCCAGGTTTGACACAAATAACCAGACTTTTTCGCTCCTCGACAGAGTTGGACGCCCGTGCAGGACGTCGTAATTTTCCTCTTCTATTTTATCAAGTATTTTCAACCCACCGAGATTAAACAACCGTACGTCCATCTTTATCCTGCTATCCAGAGTTGGAACCAGCTCCAGCCCCTCCTCGAGCAGGTCCCTGGCCCGAGAAACCTCGAACCGCATCAGTTCGACAAACCTCTCGTTGTAAACCCTGTCTTCCAGTTGCCCCCTTGAATAACCGAATTTTTTCATATCCTGCTCCGGAATGTAAACCCGGCCCATCCTTTCGTCCCTATCAACGTCCTGCCAGAAGTTGGTCAACTGGAGTCCCGTACAGGTGCTGTCTGATAGTTCTTTTCGCTCATCGTCGTCGTAACCAAATATTGAGAGGAAAACCCGTCCGACCGGATTGGCCGAGTGGTCACAGTAGTGGAGCAGGTCATCGTAACTCTCATAAGAAAAGTTCTTCTGGTCCATTCTGTTGGCCTGAATCAACTTTCTAAACGGCTTCTTGGTCAGGGAATGTTTTTCCACCGTATCCCGAAGGGCAAGGAGTATTGGGTTTTTCGGTTCCTTCCCCCGAAATACCTCGACCAGTTCCTCTTCCCATAGGTCAAGCGCCTCAAGGTTCCCTCCCTCTAGTTCGTCCCCGAGGTCGTCGGTGTACCGGCTAAACGCGTAAAGGGCGTAGATGTACTTTCTCTTATCGGCCGGCATCAACCTACTCACTACTGTAAAGTTCTCGTAGTGTTCCGTACCTATTTCCTTACAGGTTTCGTAGGCCTCACTGACTGAAAAGTCGTTCCGGTATAACTCCGGGCTAATTTCCT
>CAZWZR010000036.1:0-3906 GCA_964638365.1 uncultured Thermotogae bacterium
CCCCTTTAAAAAAGCTTTTAGCCAAGTTAATAACCCTCAGGTAAGTGCTGGAACCGTGCCCGCTCGCCTCCGATGGGATTTTCCTGAACGGTTTCCAAAGCTATAAATTCATTTTACACAGTTGCTTCTATACTATCGTTATCAGACCCTCTTGTATCAAGACTAACTAATTTTTCGAATAATTTGTATTCCTGCTTAGGCCGGTTTTCTTCCTCCGGTAAAATTGTGGAAAGTTGCACCCGGTATGTAAGGCCAATTTACTGTTGCCTGCAAAAATTAGTTCACAAAAACAGTTTCCGTTACTTCCGAGTGACTTGCAAATAAAATTAACTCCGAACCTTGAGGTCGCTTAACCAATGAAATCGAAGTCTGGCTCCACGAATCAATATTTACGAATCGAATAAGAACCGCTGAGAGATTTGGATCGTAGCGGTGGTAACCGTAATGAGTTTGTGGACTGTAGGTTCCAATTCTTTTTGGTTGATAGTTTAAGGAATTTTGCCGGTCAACCTTTGCGTTTAAGAGACATTTTCTTATAATGCTTTAACGAATTTAATCTCAAGGAGGTATAACTGTTGAGTAAGAAATATCTAGTTATTTTGAGCGTTTTTCTATTTTTGGTCTTTCTATTATCCCCTGGCGTTTCTCATGCCCAGAGCCAGGAGGATACTTTGCGAATTGCGAATCCTACTGACATAAAGAAACTTGACCCCCTGGAAATTCAGGACGCCCCTAGCCAGAGGGTTGCCGATCTGGTTTTCGATCATCTAGCTACGTATGACTACGATGGCGAGGTGATTCCTGAACTGGCGAAGTCCTGGGAGTTCTCCGAAGAAGGGGACGAGGTAACCTTTTATCTGAGAGAAGACGTGCAGTTCCATGATGGAACTAAGTTCGACGCCCAGGCCGTTAAATTCACTTTTGACAGGGTACTGGATCCGGAGACGGCTTCTCCTTATAGAGAAAAGTTTAACGATATGATCGAGGGTATCGAGGTAGTTGACGACTACACGGTCCGTTTCGACCTAACCTCTCCGAATGCAGCTTTCATAGACCTGTATATCATCGATAACGCCGCAATGATTATCAGCCCGGCCTCCGTAGAAAAATATGGAGAGGACGTGGATCTAAACCCTGTTGGGACCGGCCCCTTTGAATTTGATCAGTACAAACAGGCAAATTTCGTGCGGTTGACCAAGAACGAGGGCTACTGGCGTGGGGCACCTAGGCTGGATGAAGTACTCTTCAAACCGATCCCGGAAATTCAATCCAGGATAGCTGAACTCGAAACGGGCGGAGTGGACCTTATCTTCCGTGTTCCGCCGGAGCAATTGAATAACCTGGAAAATCAAGAGGGAATTAAGGTGGAAAAATCTCCTTACCCCTCCATAAGAGGAATGTGGTTTAACGCCGAGCGGGAGATGTTCAAGAACAAGAATCTGAGAAAAGCTCTTGCCTACGGTGTCAATGCCGACGATATACAAAAAGCGCTTCTGGAAGGCGTCGCCATTCCGGGCAAGAGCGTGGTACCCGTGGAAAGCTGGGCCTATAACGAGGAAGTTCCAAAGTACAGTCACGATCTAGAAAAAGCGAAGGAGCTTCTGGAAGAGGCAGGATGGGTCGACGAGGACAATGACGGAGTCAGGGAAAAAGACGGAGAGGAACTGTCGTTCACCATTATGTCCCCTGACGGAAGGTACCTGCGGGACAAGGAAATATCCGAAGCAGTTACTCACACCTGGAAGGAAATAGGGGTTAATGCCCAAACTGAGGTACTTGAATGGGGTGGCTTCATCGATAAGCTATACGCTCAGGAGTTTGGCATGGTCTTCCTCGGCTGGATGCAGAGCACTTTCGAGCCAGCCAAGTTCTTCGATCCCCTGGTAAAGACCGGAGGGAGGGCCAACTTCTTTGGATATTCCAACCCCGAACTGGACGAACTTCTGAATGAAGGGATAACGACTTTTGAGACCGAAGAAAGGGGGGAAATATACGAGAAAGCCCAGGAAGTCTTCATGGAAGACGCAGGCTTTATCCCCCTCTTTAATCATCTGGGAATAGTTGCTTACACCACGGACCTCAAGGACTACAGATATACGGCACCTCGATCGCTCGATTTGACCGACGCGTACGTCGAGGAATAGTAGCTTAATGGCCGGGTAGCCATTCGTCTTTAAGACACGATATTCGAATGGCTACCTTTCCTCTTTAACCTGTTTTTTTAACGGAGAACGGAATACTTAATGTTAACCTATATCATTAGAAGACTTTTGATACTCGTCGTCGTCGTTTTTGCCGTTACCATAATCGCTTTTTCCATGGTCCACTTAACTCCGGGCGACCCGGCTAGAATCGTTGCCGGTATTAATGCTTCCCAGGAGGATATCGATCGCATATCTGAGAAACTGGGGTTGAATAAACCCCTTTACGTTCAGTACCTGGATTACATGACTGGACTGATTCGGGGCGATTTTGGAACTTCGATAAGGACGGGCCGGTCGGTGGCGGAACAGCTATTTACCCGCTACCCGGCCACGTTTGAACTGGCTGTTGGGGGAATGTTGATTGCCCTGTCCATTTCCATTGTCGGCGGGGTGGTAGCGGCAACGCATCACAATACGATCATCGACAACCTTACCATGATCGGGGCCCTGTTCGGAGTCTCAATGCCCAGTTTCTGGCGAGGGTTGATGCTTATGTTTCTGTTTTCTCTTTTTCTGGGCTGGCTTCCGGTGTCAGGGAGGGGAGATCCTTTTACGCTGAACTGGATACGTCACCTGATTTTACCCGCCGTGACACTTGGTATAGGGACCGCTGCCTATCTCGTCAGGCTGGTGAGATCGAACATGCTCGAGATATTGAACGAAGAATACATCGAGACGGCGAGGTCTAAAGGCCTGAGGGAGACCTACGTAATTTATCGCCATGCTCTGAAAAACGCACTTATTCCCATAATAACCATGGCTGGCATGCAATTTGGCTACCTGCTGGGCGGAACGGTGGTAATTGAAACGGTTTTTGCGTGGCCGGGGCTTGGTCGGTACATGATAAACTCGATTTTCGCGAGGGATTTTCCCGCCGTTCAGGGAACGATCTTGATGCTTGCCGTAACTTTCGCACTGGTTAATCTGCTGGTAGATTTGGCTTACGCTTTCCTCGATCCGAGGATCAGGTATTCTTGAGATACCAGAGTTCAAATGTGGTTCGGGTGTTAAACGATGTTTGAGTCACAGTTACTGAAGAAGCTAGGGAAAAACAATAACGCGGTTTTCGGTGTATCGGTTATTTTATTTACGTTGGTCGTGGCAATATTTGCCCCGTACATCGCACCCCACCAGCCGAATGAACAGGAACTCCTCAATAGGTTGAACCCTCCGTCTTTGAAACACCCCCTCGGGACGGACGGCCATGGAAGAGACATCTTGAGCAGGGTTATCTTTGGTTCAAGGATCTCGTTGTTAATCGGACTAATTTCGATAGGAATAGGGCTGGGGGTTGGAGTTCCCATGGGATTAACGGCCGGATTTTTTGGCGGTGCTTACGAAGAAGTTATCATGAGAACCATTGATATCATGATGTCTTTCCCGGGTATTCTGCTAGCCCTGGTGGTTGTAGCCATTTTGGGGCCCGGACTATTTAACGTAATGATAGCTATAGGAATATGGTCAATCCCCATTTTTACCAGGATAGTTAGGGGGTCGACGCTTTCCCTGCGAGAGGAGCAATTTGTAGAAGCAGCCCGGGCGCTCGGAGTGGGAGATTTCAAGATAATGGTAAAACACGTCCTGCCGAACTGCCTCGCTCCGATTTTAGTTCTCTCTTCACTGAGATTGGCGACAGCCATTCTATCAGCCGCCGCGTTGAGTTTCCTCGGCCTGGGAGCACAGCCACCTACTCCCGACTGGG
>CAZWZR010000036.1:3916-11204 GCA_964638365.1 uncultured Thermotogae bacterium
CAATGCTCAGTGCCGGGAGGAATTTTCTCCGGGAAGCCTGGTGGTTTTCCACCTTTCCCGGCTTAGCCATCATGTTTGTCGTCCTGGGATTCAATCTGCTTGGAGATGGGTTAAGGGACGTGCTCGACCCGAAGATGCGGGGCAATATAAGATAAGCTGGTAATCATACTTTACCACGGTTAACTCAAACAGGACTGGCCCCCATTGCCGGTCCGGCAACGGGTCATTACTTCACCGCGAGAAGAATAAATTGTTTTTCACTAGAAAGAACCGGGGAAGAGCCAGCTGGTGAATTCTTAACATGCGGCACCCGGCAATCAATCCCTCTCCGCATCAGATTGCCGGGTGCTGGGTCTCGTTTTGTAGGAGGGCCAAAATCTATTTCAAACTAAATCTTTACCCGTTTCTATTTCCCGGCCTTTCCAGGCCCCGTGGTGGTGTGTAGAAGTTTCAAGGCTCGCCGGGTCGAAGAAATTATAGCCAAAATCACAACCCGTTTTCTTTAACGATGAAAGAATTTAGTTAAAAGGTTTTCATCAAGCTCCGTCCCACAGGAGGGGGAACTTGTCTTTTTCTTTATAGATAATAAACCAGCTGTTCCAGCTCCTTGGTGATATCAACCTGAGCGAGTTTGATCTCGTCCGGCAGGTCGAGCAAAGTCGGAGCGAAGTTCAGTATCCCCGTGACGCCACCTTTGACCATCTGATCGGCGGTTTCCTGAGCAGCCGAGTCCGGTACCGCTATTATGCCCAGTTTTATTTTCTCTTCCTCAATTCTTTCGGCCAGCCGGGAGACGTCCTCGATCTCTACGTCATTTATCTCTTCCCCGATCAGCTCCGGGTCACTGTCGAAAGCCATCGAGACCTGGAAGTCTCGTTCGTTGAAGCCCGTGTAAGTGAGCAGGGCCGAACCGATGTTACCGACTCCTGCAAGAGCCATTCTCCACTGGGCATTCAGGTTAAGAATTTCTCTTATTTTCGAGGCTAGCTTTTTCGTTTTGTAACCCACTCCCCTGGTGCCGAAGTCACCAAAGTAGGAGAGGTCCTTTCTTACCTGAGCAGAATTCAGGTTTAACCTGTTGGAAAAGTTTTTCGAAGAGATGTTCTCCTCGCCGTCCGCAATGAGCCTTTCCAGACAACGAAGGTAGAGAGGTAGGCGGTCGATCGTCTCTTTTGGAATTTTTCTTTCTTTCATTGGTGTTACCTCGCTATAACACTTTTTGTAAGCTAAAAGTTGCTTGTGACTGTAATTATAAGGATATTACGTTAAAAGGCAACATAACCCCCGGGAATCCCGTTTCTCATTGAAATTTCGGAATAATCCCCGAACGGACCAGTTCTTTGCAAAGAATACACCATTCTAATATCCTTTATTGAATTAAAAACTCTTGGAGGTGCCTACCGAATGCACGAAAAGTTATTTACACCTGGACCAACCGAAGTTAGATCCGAGTTGCTTCAGGAACTTTCCACGCCACAGGTCCACCACAGGACGGAAGAGTTCTGCGAGATATATGACGACATCCAGCCAAAGCTGCAAAAATTACTCTACACGGATAACCCGGTATTTCTATTTACGTCTTCTTCTACCGGAGCAATGGAATCTGCTGTCACCAACGGAGTCATGGAAAAAGGGTTAACTGTTTCTAACGGTGCCTTTTCCGAACGCTGGCATAAGATAGCGAAGAAGAACGGAGTGGAGATGGATAAGATCGAGCGGGACTGGGGAGTACCTGTACCCCCATCGGAGATAGACGATAAGCTCGCGACCGGGGAATACGATGCCGTTACCATGGTATTCAACGAGACCTCGACCGGAATGATGAACCCGGTAAAGGAGGTCGGAGAGGTCGTCAGTAATTACGATGACGTGATGTTCCTGGTCGACGCCGTCTCCGGGATGGCCGGTGCAAAGGTAAAGGTCGACGAATGGGGTATCGACATGTGCCTGGCGGGAGTTCAAAAGGCATTTGGTCTACCTTCCGGTCTTGCCGTTGCTTCGGTCAGCGAGAGGTTACTCGAAAGGGCGGAAGAGGTTGCGCCGAGAAGTTACTACTTCAACCTGCCACTGCTTCACAAGTACCACAAGCGAAGTCAGACCAGGACCACACCCGCGATTCCGCAGATACTCGGCCTGAGGAAGCAGCTGGAGTACATCGTCGAGGAAGAGGGGATCGAAAACAGGTTTGCCCGCCACGAGAAACTCTCCGGAATCGTCCAGGACTGGGCAAAAGAGCACTTCGATATCTTCCCGGAAGAGGGTTACTGGTCCAAGACTCTGACCTGCGTTGAGAACACCAGGGATATATCGGTGGCGGATCTAAACCAGGAACTCATAGATAAACACAACTTACGCATTGCCAACGGCTACGGCGATATGTCGGAAGAGACGTTCCGAATTTCCAACATGGCCGACACTTCCGAGCCGGAAATTCGTGGGCTGCTGGCAACCATAGACGATATTCTCGGTTTATAAAAAAAGGAGGCAATTATGGTAAAACTGTTAATTTCCGACCCGATCGCGGAGGAGGGTATCGAAAAGCTCGAAGATGCAGGGTTCGACCTCGACCACAAGTACGATCTCTCCGCTGAGGAGTTGAAAAAAGAGATAGGTAAGTACGAGGGTATAGTAGTACGATCCGCAACCAAGTTGAGGGCGCCGATTCTCGATGAAGCGGATAACCTGGAGATCGTCGTCCGGGCCGGTGTCGGGCTGGACAACATCGATCTAGACCATGCCGATGAACTCGGGATAAAAGTGCAAAATACGCCTGAGGCGAGCTCTAACTCGGTGGCGGAACTCGCCCTGGGACATATGTTTTCACTTGCCAGGGACATTCCCAGGGGAACTGCAACCCTGAAGGAAAGTAAATGGGTAAAGAGCGAGTTAAAAGGGACAGAACTCGCCGGGAAGACGCTCGGGGTAATTGGAGCTGGCAGGATCGGTAGTTTGGTCGCACAGAAGGGAACTGCACTGGGTATGGACGCTCTCGGATACGATAAATACGTTGATGAGGCACCAGTCGAGGAAATAGAGATGGTCGAACTGGACGAACTGCTTTCCAGTTCGGACTACGTCACTCTCCATATCCCGTTCATTGAGTCCGAGGGTGCCACAATCGGAGAGGCCGAACTCAGAAAGATGAAGGAGTCGGCTTGCTTGATCAACTGCGCCCGGGGCGGGGTAGTGGATGAAGACGCCCTGGCGAAGGCGCTCGAGAACGACTGGATTGCCGGAGCTGGGGTCGACGTCTTTACGGAGGAGCCTCCGGAGAACGAGGATCTATTGAAGTTCGACAACATATCGCTTACGCCACATCTCGGGGCATCAACTGTAGAAGCACAGAGAAGGGTAGGGACACAGACTGCTGACGAGTTAATGGACTTCTTTGGAAAGGAGGGCTAAACATGGCAGATGTACATCCTTTTGGGGGCTACCGGTACAACCCGGAAAAGGTCGGAGATATCAACCGGGTGGTAAGCCCGCCGTACGACAAGATCGACGACGAAGAAAGGGAAGACCTGGCCAACAATAGCCTGTACAACATAGTCCGGATAATCCTCAGCAGGGCCGACGAAGGGGGGAAGGACAAGTACGAAGTTGCAGCGGAAAACCTCCAGGACTGGATTGACGAAGGTGTTCTGCAGCAGGACGATGAGCCGGGTTTCTATGCTTACTATCAGGAGTACGAAGCCGAAGGCGAGAGGCGGACCAGAAAAGGATTTATCGGCCTGGGGGAGATCGAATCGGGTGAAGGCGTTAAAGCGCACGAGGAGACCATGTCCGGCCCGAAAGCGGATCGGCTGCGGTTGCTCCGTGCGACGGAAGCCAACTTCGGCCAGATCTTCATGCTATATTCGGACCCGGAAAACACGGTAACAGAAGCTATGGACGATTCACTCGGCGATAAACCTCTTCTTGAAGTGAAAGACAAGTACCGCAATACGCATAAGCTCTGGAAAATCGGTGGCGACGACGTAATCTCGACCATTCAGGAAAGAATGGCCGACAAAGACCTCTACATAGCGGACGGTCACCACAGGTACGAGACCGCCCTGAACTTCATGAGAGAGTGTGAGGAGGAAGGTTGGTCAGCGCCGGAAACGGGCGGTTTCGACAACAGAATGATGACCTTTGTCAACGTCGACGATCCAGGACTAACCATTCTCGCGACGCACAGGCTGTTGCACGACCTGGATAACTTTAAACCTCACGGAGTGCTGGACAGGGCCAGGGATCACTTCAAGATCTCTCGCTACAACGAGCGGGAGAAGATGCTGGAGAAGCTGGACGAGGATCGGGGTGAAGCCCATACCTTTGGCTATCGGGCCAAGGGCGACAAGGCGTACTGGTCTTTGACCCTCCAGGACGAGTCCGTGATGGACGACCTCCTGCCGGACAAGTCCAAAGCCTGGCGCCGACTTGACGTTTCGATCCTCCACAAACTGGTGCTGGAGAAATACCTGGGAATAGACGAAGAAGCTCTTGAGGAAAAGCGAAACCTGGATTACGTCCGGGGGCGGGAAGACGCGCTCGATATGCTCAAGGAAGGCGGCTACCAGGGAGCCTTCATTATGAACCCGACTCGGATTGATCAGGTCAAAAAAGTCGCGGACAAAGGCGAGAAGATGCCGCAGAAGTCGACGGACTTCTATCCCAAGCTTCTGACCGGACCGGTTTTACACAAATTAAAGATCGATAAAGGCTAGGTTATGGAGTGGACAACTGACGAACTTAGAGAGGCCTATCTCGACTACTTCGAAGAGAAAGGCCACGAAAGGATGGAGGGGTCGGGTCTCGTACCCGAGGACCCCTCCATGTTATTTACCTCGGCGGGGATGGTCCAGTTTAAGGACATATTCTGGGGTAAACGCGAACCCGACTACGATCGGGTTACGACCTGCCAGAGGTGCTTTCGGGCAAACGACATAGAACGTGTCGGCGAGACCTGGTACCACCATACCTTCTTCGAGATGCTGGGGAACTTCTCATTTGGTGCTTACTTCAAGGAGGGGGCAATTGAGCTCGCCTGGGAGTTCGTTACCGACGTTCTCGGTTTCGAAGAAGAGGATCTCTGGGTTTCCGTCTACGAGACGGACGAAGAGGCCTACGAGATCTGGGATGAGGAAATCGGAGTACCGGGTGAGAAAATAGTAAAGCTGGGAAAGGACGAAAACTGGTGGGGCCCGGTTGGTGATTCCGGTCCATGTGGACCGGACTCCGAGATCTTCTACGATGCGGGTGAGGAGTACAGTTGCGGTTCCGACTGTGACGGCGTCGCCTGTGATTGCAACCGGTTCAACGAACTCTGGAACCTGGTATTCACCGGCTACCAGATGAACGAGGACGGGGAAGTTCGTGAGCTGGAAAGACAGAACATCGATACCGGTATGGGGTTGGAACGAGTCGCTTCCGTGCTCCAGGGAGTTGAATCGGATTTCGACATAGATATCTTTCGCCCCCTGATAGAGAAGTTAAAGGACGTTATCGGTTTGAATTCGTATTCGGAAACGGAAGAAAGCGACGTGAACAGGATCGCCGATCACGTCCGCGGGGCGGCCTTTCTCGTCTCGGAAGGCGTTATCCCAGCGAACGAGGGACGCGGTTACGTCCTGCGCCGGATCATCAGGCGGGCAGTTCAGGCCGGGGACCGGCTTGGAATGAAGGAGACCTTCCTTACTTCTGCCTTGCCACCGGTTCTCGATACTATGGGGGAGACGTATCCGGATCTCGTCGAACGGCGGGACCTGGTGGAAAACGTAATAGAGAACGAGGAAGCGACTTACAGGAACACGCTGAACGAAGGCGAGCAGCTCTTTTATCGCCTTGCCTCCGATCTCAAAGAGGAAGGGGGGTCGGAAATCCCAGGAGAAGACGCCTTCCGGCTCTACGATACCCACGGTCTGCCGTACTCGTTCCTCGAGGACCTCGCGGAGGAAGAAGGGTTGAGAGTCGACAGGGACGGGTTCGAACGAGAGCTGGAAAAACAGCGAAGCCGTTCGCGCTCCGAGCAGGACGAGGAAGAGGAAGCACTCGGAGTGCTCGACCTCCCAGAAACGGAGTTCGTCGGCTACGAGCAGGATAGCTGCCAGGCCGAACTGCTGGGATTGCTGAACCAGGGAGAAGAAGTAGAAAGGCTCGAAGAAGGCGAAGAAGGACTTGCCGTCCTGAATAGAACCCCCTTCTACGCCGAGGCCGGAGGTCAGGTAAGTGACGTAGGAACCTTCGAGAACGAGCAAGCCGAGGCGTGGGTATCCGAAGTCCAGGAAAGGAAAGGAGCTTACTATCATCGGATTGAGGTTAACTCCGGGGCACTCGCGGTTCGAGATGAGGTTTCCGCGGGTATCGATGAAAAGAGGAGAAGAAGCACTGAACGGAACCATACAGCCACACACCTGTTTCACCAGGCGCTCCAGCGGGTACTCGGTCCGCACGTGATTCAGTCCGGATCAAAGGTATCTCCGGAGGAGTTGAGGTTTGACTTTAACCATTTCGAGATTCCTTCCGAGGAAGAACAGAGAGAAATCGAGGACCTGGTAAACGAAATAGTGCTTTCGGACAGGAACGTCTCCGTCAACTGGGTTGATAGCGTCCAGAAGGCCAGGGAGATGGGAGCCGCGGCTCATTTCGAAGAGGAGTACCGGGGTAAGGAAAAACTACGAACTATTACAGTTGAGGATTACAGCAAGGAACTCTGTGGTGGAACTCACGTGAATCGGACTGGAGAAATAGGCGGGTTCGCTATCAAGTCGATTGAAACGATAGCTTCCGGGATAAGGCGAGTCAGGGCCCTGACCGGAGAAAACTTCCTCGCGGATTATCGAAATCAAAGGAGAAGGCTCGGTGAGCTGGCCGACCTGGCTGGCTCCAGCGAATCGGACCTGGTCGAGCGTTTCCAGTCCATCCTGGATCAGCAGGATACTATCAGGGAGGAACTGGAAAGGAAAACCGAGCGCCTGTTAAATACCGTCAAGGAAAGATTGCTTGAAGAGGCTACCATTCACGGTGAGGTGAAAGTCATCTCGGCTCAGGTGGAAGTGGATAGTTCCGACCTTCAAAAACTGGCCGACCAGATAGACGCGGAGATGGAAGGCGTTGTTATCCTCGGTGCCGTGGGGGATGACGGAGGTTCACTCGTCTGTGAGGTTTCGGATTCGCTGACGGACCGCCTTAACGCCGGCGAGATAATCGGGGAAGCTTCCCGGGTGCTTGGAGGTGGAGGTGGCGGTTCGGCCAGCTTTGCCCAGGGCGGCGGACCGAAAGCGGCTTCCATGGAAGAGGCTCTGCA
>CAZWZR010000037.1:0-1658 GCA_964638365.1 uncultured Thermotogae bacterium
AGTAGTCGAGCCCTAGTTTATCGATAAATTCGAAGGCAGCTTTAGCCCTTGTTTTTGCCTTCTCCATTGGGTCCTTTACTTCATCCCAGGGTCTCTGCATGGTTCCGGAGCCGAAAGGATCAGAGCCCCGACCTCGAAACGTATGCCAGTATGCGACGGAAAACCTGAGGTGTTCAGCCATTGTCGCGTCCCCGACTTTCTCGTTCGGATCGTAGTGTTGAAACGCCATAGGGTTAGTAGAATCCTTGCCCTCGTACTGAATACCATCAATTTCTGGAAAAAATTCTTTCATGATACCTCCTTAGGTCAAATCTTTTAGTCTCAGACGAACTGTTGAACTCTTTGTCCTTATATAATATGCTAAATCTTCCCATTTGAAAAACAGGAATTTAGTTGATTTTGAAACCCGTTTATAAGGCAATCCGGGGTGGTAAAGCTTGGCTTATCCTGCCGGTGCTGCCTTCTCGAGAATCTCCACGTTCCGCAACCCTTCTTCCCCTGGTACTCCAGGCTCTCGATCTTCCTCTATTGCCCTTAGAAAGTCCTCTATCTCGCCCTCGTAAGGGTTGACGCGGGGGAATTCCAGTTTTTCGTCGGAGAGAACTATAGTACCGCCACCGTCAGGACCCAGAGTGTCCTGGCAAGTTCCCTTGCCTTTGCTACCGTAAATCTTGAATTCCGGATCGGAATCGAACAGGACGGAAGTCGTCAATTCGGCCGTTGCCCCGGATTCGAACTTAAGATTTATCATGGCGGTCTCGTCGTGCGGACCCTTCCAGTAGTCCCTGGAGATCGTGCTTTTCAGTTCCACGACTTCTCCGCAGACCGGAACCATCGCCCACCGTATGAGGTCCAGTCCGTGCGTCCCTGTTCTGCCAAGCCCCCACCATCTTCCAACTTCCTCGTCGGCTCTCCAGTTCGAATCGTCATCGGCCTGAAAAGTCCACTGTACCCGGACGTGATGAAGCTTACCAAGATCGCCCTCGTGGATCTTTTGCATCAACCTCCTGTGACCCTCGTGCCAGCGTAGATGATAGGCTACACCGAGCTTTACTCCGTTCTCGTCTCGAGCCTTTAGAAGCCTTTCCCCACCCCTGGAACTTGCAACCATCGGTTTTTCCATCAATACGTGTTTACCTGCCCGGGCTCCTTTGATTCCGTGTTCAGCGTGGAGTTTGTCGGGTGTAGCAACCAGGACCGCGTCCAGATCGGGGTCGTCCAGCATTTCGTCGTAATCATCGAAAGCGGGCTTCGTGCTCTTTGCTCCGTGCCTATCCGCGAACTCATTCGCCCTTTCCAGGCTCCTGCTCTTCACGCTCCAGAGAGTTACGCCGTCAGTAGCTTTAATCGCCGGGGCAAGTTTTTCATCGGCAATGTAACCCGGCCCAATGATGCCAAAATTGATCGGCATGGATGTGACCTCCATTGCTTTCGGTTAACCGGTTTGATTCTTCAACCTGTTTTTTATCTCCTTTTCGTACTCGGGAAAGTAATTACTGATGACCGTCAGGTCAAAGCTGCTGAGGATGGATTCTTTCGGTTCTCTCTCCAGCAGAAAACGAAAGGATTCCTCGATTAAGCTTTCCTCGGAGACTCCTGAAGGTGCCAGGCGTTTGAAATCCTTGCTTTCAAGCGTCACTCTGTGATTGGATATAGAG
>CAZWZR010000037.1:1758-11194 GCA_964638365.1 uncultured Thermotogae bacterium
GCAATTTCAGGAGGATATATCGGGTGTAATTGCGGATTACGGCAAGGTAAGGGCTCCACACTATCTGGTGCTTACCTCTAATGGTGGGGATCAGGGGCTGGTTGAGCTCGGTTACCGGTACGAATTGGTCGTTCTTGCTCTGACAGCCATGGGGGTCGGTACCTGCTGGATAGGGAAAGGTTTCAGTGACGCGGAACTGGAGGGATACATCGAGATTCCGACCGACCAGTCGCCAAAAGCACTTATCGCCTTTGGGCCAGTTGCAGACCAAAAACTCAAAGTAATCGAAGAACCGAAGCGGAAAGACCTGGATGCTTTTTTAATGGAAAAGGAGTCAGATGATATAGATAGACAAACGAGGGAAGTGATAGATGCTTTAAGAAGAGCCCCTTCGTCAATTAACAGCCAGCCCTGGCGGGTGTTGGTGGAAGAGGAGCAACTTCACCTGTACATCAAATCCCGGACTATTTTCACCAGGAAGTTGATGAAGAGCCTTTCGGAGATGAACCGTATCGATGCCGGGATTGGGCTCCGGCACATGGAAGTTGCGGGCAATTATTTCTGGGAAAACGTAGCCGTGAAGGAAGCGGATCACCCGGAAAAAAGAAAGTTAGAATACATAGCGAGCATCGTCATGTAGCACTGCTCGAGGAGTTCTTAGTTGAATTGTTTACCTGGGAAATCCTCAAAGTTCTCCCCGGGGCAATTTTATCCTATCTGTTTATCAGCTTATCAGCCACAGTATCAGGTTGACCAGAAGCGTTAACCCGAGACTTACTACCAGGGCCGATCCGAGGGGAAAATAGAAATCGAATTGACCACGTTTGAAGTGGAAATCACCGGGCAGGTCTCCCAGGAACGGCAAGTGTTGGCCAAAGTACAAAAATAACCCGATTAAAACCAGGATTCCCCCTGCAAGCAATAGCACCTTCCCAAACTCCCTGGTAAACGGTGGCACGTTATCACCTCGCTTCCCGTAACTTTTATTCAGATCCAGGTTGGCCCCTTAGTTTCGTAATTCTCAATTAACCCTTAAATTTTCTTTAATGGGAATGGCGATTCAAGTCTTTAATGGCCTTTTATTCGGAGCGATCGAATTTATGAGGGGTAGCAAGATAGAGATTCAAGTTCGAAAACCAGGGAGCGAGTTTGTTGCAATGGTTTATTTTTTTCTTTATTATTCCCCTACATAGTGGGGTATCTGGTCAAGCTTATTTGCCGAGGTGGCGGAATTGGCAGACGCGCATGGTTGAGGGCCATGTGGACATTTTTTCGTCCGTGCGGGTTCAAGTCCCGCCCTCGGCACCAATTCTTTTATAGGGAATTATTCTTACCAATATGAAAGTCTTGCTTGATACGATGAGTGGGGACGTACCGCCCCGAGAAATAATTAAAGGAGCGGTTCGGGCCCTTCAGGAGACCGGCGATGAAGGGCTAGGTATTACTCTCGTCGGGAAGGAAGATGTAAACAGGGAACTGGTTGAGGAATTTGAACCAGAAAAGAGCCTTGAAAGAATCTCTTACCTTCATGCCTCCAGCATGATTTCAATGGAGGATACCCCAGCCAAAGCAGCAAGGAGGAACCCAGATTCTTCCCTCGTAAAGGGGATAAAAGCCCTGGAAGACGATTCCGAAATATTCATCTCGTCCGGCAATACCGGTGCCGTAGTAGCGGCTGCTCTGTTTAATCTGGGCAGAATACCAGGCGTGGAACGGCCAGGACTAGCCGGGGTCGTTCCCACCGTAGACAGCGGGAACGTAGTCCTAATAGATATCGGCGCCACCACGGATGCGAGTCCAAAGAACCTTGCCCAGTTTGGTATGATGGGCAAAGTGCTATCGGAGATAGTAAAGGGCGAACAGGACCCGGGTGTCGGGGTATTGAATATAGGTGAGGAACAGACCAAGGGAAACAAACTGACGAAAAAAGCGGTTTCCCTTCTTCGCGAGAGCGAGTTAGAATACGCGGGGAACGTTGAGCCACATCTGCTTTTAACTGACCCACCTGCGGATGTAGTTATATGTGAGGGTTTTGTCGGCAATATATTGATAAAATCTTTTGAAGGTGCCGTAGATGGAACGATTGGGTTTTTCAAAAAGGCGATATCCTCCAGCCTGAGGTCAAAGCTGGGTGGGCTAGTCCTGCGGCCAACTCTGAAAAGCCTAAAAAACCAATTGAGTTATTCCCAGTTTGGTGCAGTTCCCCTGCTGGGAGTAAACGGTGTAGTTTACGTTGCTCACGGGCGATCAGGTGAGCGGGCTATAAAGAATGCCATTATAAACGCCAGGGAAGCCTCTCGCTGGGATTTACCTGGAAAAATTGAATCCGAAATAGACAGGGTTGATTTTAGTGACTAAAAGGTACGAACGAAAAGATTTAGCGAAAATAACCGGCATAGGTGCGCGGGTACCGGAAAAGGTACTGACAAACAAGGATTTGGAAGAGATGGTTGATACGTCCGATGAATGGATTACAAGCAGGACAGGAATAAAAAGACGCCACGTACTGGAAGAAGGAGAAGAGCCCTCTTCGCTTGGAATAGCTGCTGCGAGTGAGGCCATAAAACACTCGCCGACGGACGCCGAAGAGATCGACTTAGTGGTTGCTGCTACAAACGTCTCGGACCTGCCTATACCGGGCTCCTCTCCGTTTATTACTCAGGGGCTTGAGATATCTGAAGATATCCCCTTTTTCGATCTTAAGGCGGGTTGCAGCGGGTTTCTTTATGCCCTTGACGTGGCTTCGAACATGGTTCTGGGGGCTCAGTACGATGACGTTCTGGTAGTCGGATTAGAGGCGCTTTCCCGAATAGTTAACTGGGACGACAGGAGCACCTGCGTTCTGTTTGGTGACGGAGCAGGGGCCGCGGTCGTAAGTTCTTCCGGTTCTACCGGAGCAGTTTTAGCTTCTTCGATGTACGGTGATCCCTCCAAGGCAAAGCTTATTAACCTCGAAGGTGGGGGTACGAGATTACCGCCTGCCGAAGGCGATCCTGAGGATGATAGGTTCTTCGTTGCGATGGAAGGAAAGGGTGTATTTAAAAGTGCGGTCAATATGATGAAGAGATCATCCAATGCCGTACTGGAAGAGGCTGGCCTGGAACTTTCGGACGTGGATCTGATAGTCCCTCATCAGGCAAATATAAGAATTATAAAACAGCTTGCCAAGAGCCTCGGGGTTGGCATGGACAAGATCGCCGTGAACCTGGAGGAATACGCAAATACCTCGACGGCGACAATACCAATTGCATTCAAGGAATACCTTGAAGAGGGAAAGATCAACCCGGGGGATATCGTCCTCATGACTGCTTTTGGAGCCGGTGCTGCATACGGTGCCACTTTACTTGAATGGTGAGGGGTATGGTCGAAACTGCATTTCTTTTTCCCGGTCAGGGTTCCCAGTGCGTTGGCATGGGGGAGTCAATATTGGATGACCCGAGAACTTCGCCCCTTTACGACCAGGCAAGTGATGTTCTGGGCATGGATATAAGGGAATTAATTCTTAACGGTCCAGCTGAAAAGCTGGACAGCACGGATAATGCTCAGCCCGTGATTTTTACGGATAGCCTGGCGAGGTATAAAATCCTGCGCGATGAGGCTTACGAACCGGATTGCGTGCTGGGCCATAGTCTGGGTGAATTTTCCGCGCTGGCAGCTGCCGGTTGTTATACTTTCGAGCAGGGGATCAGAATTGTCAAGAAGAGAGGGGAACTGACCAGTGAAGTCGACGTCGAAGGTTCCATGGTGGCCGTGATGGGTATAGATTATTCGGCCGTCGAGGGAGTAATTGCGGGCATGAACGATTCGGTTACGGTTGCAAATCACAATTCCCCGAGACAGGTTGTCATATCTGGCAGAGAAGAAGAGCTGGATGAGAGCTGTGATAAACTGCGGGACAAGGGGGCTAAGTGCATTAAACTAGATGTTACTGGTCCGTTTCACTCTTCTTTTATGAAAAACGCCGAAAAAGAACTCAAAAGCTTCATCGATCGATTTGAGTTTTCGGATCCCGAAGTACCAGTGCTTTCAGGCGTATCCGGAGGGTTTGAGGAGGACGGAAATAGATTAAAAGAACTCTTGAGCCGGCAGATGACCCAGCCGGTAGAATGGGTTGATTACGTGCGCTTTCTCGGAAAATCAGGTATTGAAAGGACTATAGAGGTAGGATCCGATGCCACCCTTACACAATTGACTGCGAGAATACTGCCCGATATAGATGGCTTAGAATTCGATGAGGTGATATAACTTGGAGTTTTCCGGAGAGGTGGCAATAGTTACAGGTGGGGGTAGCGGAATAGGTGAACGGATATCGGAAGGCCTGGTTGGTCACGGCGTTGAGACAAAGATATTTTCTCGAAGCAGGGGCAAGGATACCGCCGAACGGCTGGGGTCCGGATGCTCCTTTCTGGAGACCGACGTTACGGACCGGGAAGGTGTTGAGGAATCGGTTGAGAGAGTCTTGGAAGAGCATGGAAGGATCGATTACCTTGTCAATAACGCTGGTTTTACCAGTGATAACTTGTTGGTACGAATGTCTCCGGAAGAGTGGGAAAAGGTAATAGATGTCAACTTGAACGGGGTGTTCAATTGTACCAGGGCTGCCCTGCGCTATATGATAAAGGGTGATGGGGGGAGTATCGTAAATATATCCTCTGTATCAGGTTTACTGGGCAATGCCGGGCAGGCCAATTACGCTGCTTCGAAGGCAGGGATCGTTGGCTTTACCAAATCCCTGGCACAGGAGTACGGATCCAGGGAACTTCGGGCCAATGTAGTTGCTCCGGGTTTTGTGGATACTTCCTTAACCGAAGATATTTCGGAAGAAAAGCGTGCTTCTTATATGGAAAACGTCATTCTGGAGAGGTTTGCCGGGCCGGAGGAAATAGCCCACCCCGCACTCTATCTATTGAGCGATAAAGCCAGCTATATTACCGGAACTGTTCTCAGGGTTGACGGTGGTTTGTCATTTGGCTAGACTTTTCATCGTTAAACTTGACTTTATAATACACTAGGAGGTATTTCTATGGAGGACCTCGAATCACAGGTCAAAGAGATAATCAGTCGGCAGCTAATGGTGGACGAGGAGGAACTGACTCTGGATGCTTCCTACGTGGAGGATCTAGGGGCGGACTCGCTGGACACGGTAGAGATGATAATGGAGTTCGAGGACGAGTTCGGAATAGAAATTCCGGACGAAGACGCGGAGGACCTCACTACCGTGGGTGAGTCAATAGAATACCTTGAGGACCTGCTGGAAGAGGAAGGTTAAGGTTACAAGTTAAACCGGAATTAGCAGCAGGTTATTTTCTGAAATAGTTTAGAATAGGAAAGATGTCGTTATTTGGCCTCGATTACCGAATACCGAGGTGATACCGGGGCTTGTTTGAGCCCTGGAGTAATTTCCGCTGACCAGTTTCACTCCATTGGAACTGGTTTGGAGTAAAATTCAGGGAAGCGAGGTGATGTCTATGGGGGAGCAACGAAGGGGTGACGTAGGACACGAGTCGAAAAACCCGTATTACAAAGGAAAGAAGTACAAAGAGCCTACTTTCTGCTCGAGCTGTGGTCTGGTCTATCATCAGGGCCGCTGGGTAGACGATTCCATACCTTCAAAAGAAGATGCACATGAAGCAATGTGTCCTGCCTGCAGAAGGAAGAGGGATAGAAACCCGGAAGGTTTGGTATACCTGTCGGGCGATTATTTTGAAGATCACAGGGAAGAAATACTGAATATCGCAAAGAATAACGAAGAACGGGCAAGAGAAGAAAGGCCCCTACAGCAGATCATGTGGACGGAAGAGGAAAATGATACTCTTGAGGTAGCGACGACTAACGAACACCTTGCCAGGAGGATAGGAAAAGCGATAGCACGTGCACATGACGGGACCATTGAGATTAAATCCGGGGATAACGGGCGACGGGTCAGAGTATACTGGTCAAGGGAGGAGTAATATTCGATGAGCGACGCAAATGATATCGAGCCAAGAAATCAGGACCTCGAGGTATTTTTAGAGGATCTCGCTTCCAGTAAGCCGGCGCCGGGTGGTGGCTCAGCTGCCGCGGTGGCCGGGGCGCTTTCCGCTGCCCTGACCTCCATGGTGGCTAATCTTACCGTGGGAAAAGAAAGGTACGAAGACGTCGAGGACGAATTTAACGACCTTTTGGAAAGAGCAGAGGAACTCAGAGTGGAGTTTCTGGATTCAATCCAGGAGGACATAGAAGCGTATAACAGGGTAATGGATGCTTACGGTGCCCCCAAAGGTACCCAGGAGGAAAAAGAGAAGAGGAAGGAAGCAATTCAGAAAGCACTAAAAGGCGCCACGGAACCCCCGTTCAAGATGGCGGAACTGGCTCTGGAGGTGCTGGATCTGGCGCGTAAGTGTTCCATTGATGGTAACCAGCATGCGGTCACTGATGCTGGAGCATCGGCTATTCTGGCAGAAGCCACCGTGAGGACTTCCTTATTGAACGTAGATATAAACCTTTCCTCTATTTCCGACGAGGAGTTCGTGAAGGAAAAGGCCGATAAGAGAAACGGACTGAGCCGTGAGGCGATTGATAAATCGGAAGAGATCGTCGAGATAATGGAAGAGAACATTTAAAGCCATGTCCGAAGAAGAATTGTTAGAACTGGCCGAGTCCGCCGCAAAGGATGCCGGTAAGCTTTTACTTGAAGGCCTGGGTAAACCCCGAGATATTTCGGAGAAGTCGGGCCGTACGGATCTGGTGACGCAGTACGACCACGCTGCGCAAGATCTGATAGCAGGAAGGGTCCAGGAGAATTACCCCGATCACTCGATTCTTGCCGAGGAAGAGTTTAGCCTTGATAAGGACTCCACTAAATGGATCATTGACCCTCTCGACGGGACCACCAATTATATCTATAATTACCCTCTCTTTTGTGTTTCCATAGCAGTTGCAAAGCAGGGATCTCTGGATGCCGGGGTTGTTCACGTGCCAGTAATAGATGAGACGTTTAAGGCAAAGAGGAATCAAGGGGCCTGGCTCAACGACGAGAGGATCGACGTTTCTGATACCCTCGATTTCTCCAGGTCCGTTCTATCCACGGGCTTTCCCTACGACGAGGACAAGGTACCTGCGGCAATAGAGACGTTTTCTCGGCTCGTCAGGGAGGCCAGAGGCATACGGCGGGACGGTGCTGCCGCTATGGATCTCTCCTTCGTGGGAGCAGGCAGGTTCGACGGTTTCTGGGAGCTTGGTCTTTCCCCGTGGGACGTGGCAGCCGGCACCCTGATAATTGAAGAAGCCGGCGGTGTCGTTACGGATTTCTCCGGTGAAGATTACGACCTTTACGATTCCGACGGGATAGTTGCCACTAACGGCGAGATCCACGATGAACTCCTGGAAAAGTTAGTTAAGTAGGGTGGGTGTGAGATGAAATCCATTTCGATCCGGGAAGTTGACAGACATGAGGACGAAGACGTTATATTAAAGGGCTGGTTGTACAACAGAAGGTCGAGCGGCGGAATTCAGTTTGTCCAGATAAGAGACGGAACAGGTATCATCCAGGGTGTTTTAAAGGAAGATTCCGTCGATTCGGAGTTGTTCGAAACCGTATCGGAACTCAAGCGCGAGTCTTCCGTAAAAGTACAGGGCAGAGTAAAGCAGGATGAGCGTGCTCCAATAGGTTATGAGCTGGAGGTATCCGACCTGGAGGTAGAGCATTCAGTTGACGAGGACTTCCCCATTACGCCGAAAGAGCATGGCCCTGGCTTTCTCATGGATAACCGGCATCTCTGGATCCGGGCCAAGGGTGCAGCGCCCGTTTTGCGGATCAGGCACGAGACGCTTCAGGCAATTAGGGATTTCTTTGACCGAGCCGGGTTAATTGCCACTGAAGGACCTATACTTACCGGTGTTTCCGTTGAAGGGACTACTACGCTTTTTGAAACGGATTACTTCGGTGAGGACGCTTACCTGACTCAGAGTTCCCAGCTTTACCTCGAGGCAACCGCCGCTGCCCTGGGAGAGGTATACTGGATTGGGCCGGTATTCAGAGCCGAAAAATCAAAAACGAGGAAGCACCTGACGGAATTCTGGATGGCCGAAGCCGAACTCAGCTGGGTCGAGCACGAAAAGAACCTGGACTTTCAGGAGGAAATGGTAAACTACGTCGTTAACCGCGTAGCGGAAAACAGGCGTGACGAACTTGAAAGGCTCGATGTGGAGGCCGACGCACTGATTGAAAAGGTGGAAAAGCCGTTTCCGAGGATCACCTACGCGGAAGCCGTAGAGATAGTGAACGATGCAGGAATTGATATGGAAATAGGTGAGGACTTCGGTGCTCCTGCGGAAACAGCCCTGGGGGATCACTTCCAGAAACCGGTATTTATCGAGGCTTTTCCCAGGGAACTGAAACCGTTTTACATGGAGCCCATGCCCGATGGCGATAGGGTCTATGCCGCCGACCTGATTGCTCCTGACGGTTACGGCGAAATTATCGGTGGCAGTCAGAGAATAGATGATCTGCAGTTGCTGGAGCAGAGGTTCGAGGAGGAGGGACTGCCCAAGGAACCTTATCAGTGGTACCTTGACCTTCGGCGTTACGGATCGGTGCCGCATTCGGGCTTCGGTCTCGGCGTGGAGAGGACTATTGCCTGGATCTGTAATTCCGACCACGTCAGGGAAACGATTCCGTTTCCCAGGCAGATAAACAGGATCTACCCGTAATTATGAGCAAAAATAGTTTTTTTCAATCTCTAAAGAACGTATTCTGGTTTCAATCGGCCTCGGACGATCGCCACGAAGACCCGATTCCTTCTACGGATACATATGACGTCTTCTTTAAAGTCGATGAGGCTCCGAACTACGAGAACGAGTTAAAGGAGCTCAAGCCCTGGATCAAGGAGGAATTCGAGGATCCGAAGATCGTCCTTAACGATCCCGACGTAATGGAGGAATACATAGACCTCAGCCTGGACGTGGAGACAAAGGACGGGGATTTTAGGCTCGTTTATTACGAAAACGACGAGCTGATACTCCGCGGTGATAGGGAGTTGGTTCCGGACATCGAGGACTCGGTTGAAAAGCAGCTGGAGCTCGAATTCGAACGCGTATAGACCGTCTGGTTTTCTATTTGCTCTTCTCTAACGTGTCAAAGGCCGGTTTATCGACCGATCTTGGACTATCCTGACCCCTTAAAGTAGCTCTCATCCTCGGTTAATCCGATTATCCTACCCATTGCAGGTTGGTTTTGTCCGCAGGGTTCGCTTGTATACTCAGGGGACTTGGGTATAATCAAGTTCCCGACCTGTTTGGTTGTCGCGGAATCAGAATACTTGATCAGTATACTTACTTCAAGTAGAGGGTGATAGGATGTCAGCATTAACGCCAGAATCTTTTTTTGAGCTTGACTCCCTGTCCGAACCAAAGCTGTCGCCGGATGAGGAGATCGTCGCTTTCCTTGTCCGGGGGG
>CAZWZR010000038.1:0-10954 GCA_964638365.1 uncultured Thermotogae bacterium
TTCTTTCCTCCCAACAACATCATGCATACTTTCCCCGAGGGCCAGCCCGGCGATGTCGAAGGTAAGGGGTTAACACTTCTGGGATATAAATCCTGTGATATCGATGCACTAAAAGTTCTGGACAAGGCTTTTGAAGAAGGCGACCTTTCCTATCCGCTTTACAAGAAGCGGCGGGAAGAAACGACGATCATATCCGTAGACTGCCTCGAAATAGCCGATCCCTGTATATGCAATAAAGTCGGCGGGCAGCCTTACCCGGAGTCGGGTTTCGATCTCAATATATCAACGCTGCCCCATTACGGGGATATGCTCATTGAGGTCGGAGAAAATTCTGAAAGAGGCCATGAAATAGCCGACCGTTACGGACACCTGCTTTCCGAGGCGACGGAAAAGGAGATCGAGTTACGCCAGGCCCACCGGGAAAAAATGATGGATAAAATAGAAGAAAAGAACTCTTACTTCGAGATAACCCCGGAACTGGGCAAAGTACCCCGAGATGCACCGTTCTGGGAAAAATACGCAACTGAAAAATGTCACTGTACTGCCTATACCCTGGCATGCCCGACCTCCAGGACACTGCAGAACTTTCAGGAGGAAGAAGAGGGTCAAAAAACGATCCAGGATAAGGTATGGGATAGTGCGACGATGAAGGACATGAACGCGGAATTGTATTCCGATGACCCAACTGACAGCCGGGTAAAGGAGATGTTCTACGACAAATTCAAGAGGTTTTACGAAGAACACGGATACTACGGCTGTTCCGGTTGTGGGCTCTGTATTTCAACCGCCGGGGGGAGCATCGACCTCAGAGAGGTATTTGCCGATGCCGGTAACTACCTTGAGCAGCAACAATAAAACTACCGCACGATACCGGCCTTGCCAGTCGCGCCTCCTGAACCGTATATGGTTGTCCTGGTAGGGCGCTAGAGAACCAGGGAGCTTTTTCCTAATATAGATCGAGGTGATTCGCTTTATGGCGGGAAAGGTAACCCCTGAGGACCTGCGCCAGTTCGTCTTTTCCCGGGTCGGGTCGGCTCACGAGGACGTAGTAGTAGGCCCTGCTTACGGCGAAGACACCGCCGCAATAGATCTCGGAGAAGAAGTGCTGGTCGTAAACTCCGACCCAATCATTTACGCTGCCGAGGGGATTGGAACCCTGGGAGTGAATATAGCAAGCAACGACCTGGCAGCTTCCGGGACGAAGCCTGAATGGATGACTGTAACCTACCTCTTGCCGGAGGGGAATGGCGCTATCCTGAATAAGATTACCCGACAGATCGACCGGGCTTCTCGAGAGCTGGAAGTTGCCGTAGTTGGCGGTCATTCCGAGTACATTTCGCAAATTGAGCGGCCTTTCCTCTCGCTGACGTGTTTTGGGCGAACGGATAGGTACATTCCAACCGGCGGAGCTACCCCGGGAGACAGGATAATACTCACTAAGGGAGCTGGAATTGAGGCCACCGGGATAATTGCCACCGATTTCAGGGAAGAGCTGGAAGGAAACCTGAACCCCGAACTAATTGAAAAAGGGAAAGGGAAGCTTTCCCAGTTGAGCGTTTTGCCTGAAGGTGCCTTATTGAAAGATTACGCGACGGCGATGCACGACCCCACCGAAGGTGGTATCGTAGACGGCCTATTCGAACTCGCGGCTGCCTCCTCGGTGAAACTGGAAGTAGACCGGTCGAAAATCATAGTCGCCGAGGATACGAAAGAACTCTGTAAAGTTATGGGGGTAGACCCGCTCAAGGTATTTGGGTCCGGTGCTTTAATAGCCGCCGTACCCCCGGGTAAGGCGAGCGAGGCAACCGAAGCTCTTATCAAACGAGGGATATCCGCAAGCGTCATCGGGACGGTAAAGTCCGGCGACTCCCCTGAAGTGAAAATTGGAGAAGAGGTCTTCAGAGAACCGATAAAGGATCAGCTATACGCCCTCTGGGACTAGTCTGATCCTGTTTTAGAGCAGGTAATCAACTACTTCCCCCAGGTCGGCAAAACCATCACCGTTCCTGGTGAGGTTAAGGAAGTTCATACCAGTCTTATCCGCAAATTCCGCGTCGGTTTCCCTGTCTCCTACGTACCAGTACTCACCCTCCCCCATCTCCCGGCTCAGTTCCTCGAACGGTTGAGGATGCGGTTTGATCCTTTTCAGGGCTTCTAGTCCGGTTCCACGCCCAATCCAGGCCTGAAATAGTTCGCGAAGGTCGTATTTCCGCAGAAAACTATCAACCACTTCCGCCGGAGAGTTGCTGATTAGACCCAGGGAAAAATCACCCTCTAAGTCCTCCAGGTACCTTACATCCGGGAATGGCCTCAACTTTCCCTCTTCAATCATCTCCACTTTCTCGGCCGTATAGTACTTATCCCTGACCTCCCAAACTTCCGCCGGTGGAGGGGGAAACTCTTTAACTGCTTCCTCGAAGTTCACCAGACCACCGGGGTAAAGTTTTTCAATGTTTTCTTCGGACGGCTGGAGGCCAAGTTCTTTCAAGGCCTTCACCAGAGCACGGTCCAGCCAGCTAAGATCCGACTCCGAATCCAGCAGGACGCCATCAAGGTCGAATACTACGTTTTCGCTTTTCATTGGGATTTTCGAACCATAGGTTAATTGGACCTCTCGACGTTTTTCAAGTTAACGCGGTTTTCGCACCTGCGTTTCCGAACTTCAGACCGATCAATCGCCAAAATTTGCCGAGGCCTTCCAGGGCTTACCATGTGGAGGAATCGCCGGTTAGCTTTTACCATTGGATACGCAGCAGTCAATGCGGAGCTGGTTTTTATTTTTATGAACTCAGTTATGTGGGGCCTTGACTGCTGGGTGCGGGGTTTCATTCCGTAAAAGACAGAAAATATTACTTAAAAGGGTTTTCTATAAGTTTCGTCCCTGGAGCGGGGAGCTTGACTTTCACCAGAAAAAGGAGAAAGATGTCATCAAAAAAAGAACTACTAATTTTTGGTCTGGACGGTGCTACTTTCGAGTTGCTCGATCAGTGGTTTGATAGAGGAGAACTACCGTTTCTAGAAAAAATAATTGAGGACGGGGTCCAGGGCGAAATGAGAAGTACGGTACCGCCACTGACCGGTCCTGCCTGGTCCACTTTTCAAACGGGCGTTAACCCCGGCAAACACGGGGTATTTGACTGGGGGAGCTCGAGCCAAGATGACTACGGAGAGGGAATGGTTGACGCTTCCTCGATTAAGACTAAGACGGTCTGGGAGCTGGCCAGCGAGGCTGGAAAGAAAGTGGGCTCGATCGGCGTTCCCGTTACTTATCCACCGAGCGAAATCAACGGCTTTATGACTACGGGGGTCCTTACCCCAAAAGGCGCCAAGAACTACGTTTATCCCTCCGAACTGAAAGATGGGCTAGAAAACGAGGTTGGAGAATATAGATTTGCGCCTTCTCACGCTGAAATGGCGATAAACGACAGACAATGGATCGAGGAACTCAAGGGTTCGATCGGCAATAAAGAAGATACCGCCCTTCACCTGCTGACAACTCAGGAATGGGACCTCTCCATGGTTTATTTCATGGAGACTGATACGGTAAAACACCATCTTTTCCCTGAGAACCCCGGCTCAGGGGGAGAAGAAATGGAGCCAGCCCTGGAAGTATACAGGCGGGTAGAAAAGGCAGTTAAAAACATTTACGAGTCCGCCGCTGACGAGGATACGCATCTGATGCTCGTTTCCGATCACGGATTCGGCCCGCTAAAGTGGATTTTCAACGCGAACAGCTGGTTAATGAAGAAGGGCTATCTTCAATTAAAGGACTCGGCAGCAACCAGGATAAAAAAGGCGGCAACGAAACTGGGCTTGAACCAGAAGAACCTTTACAGTATCGGTGACCTGCTTGGTCCCCTTGGTAAGGGCAACGAATGGGAAATGGAAGGATTTGACGACATTCTCAGTAAGGTATTCCTCTCGCTCAAAGACGTCGACTGGCAGCACACGAAAGCCTACTCACGGGGTGGAGTCACCGGAGCACTCAGGTTGAACATCGAAGGAAGAGACCCGAAAGGCTGCGTGGCCCCGGAAGACGCCTCCACGGTCCGTCAGAACTTAATGGAAGATCTGAAGGAACTTCGTAATCCTTATAACGGAGAGCCCGTAATTGATAAAGTAATGAAGAACGAGGAGATCTACGACGGGCCCCAGGCACCAAAAGGTCCCGACGTGCTCTTCCTCACGAAGGGACTGAAAACGGATACAGGGGGCTTAACCGTGTTCAAGACCCTCGACTCTATAATACCGGCCTTTGCCATCAATGGTACTCACAGGATGAACGGGATCTTTTCTGCCACAGGGCCGAACTACGGTAATGGTACGAAAATCCAGGATTTAAACATCGCCGATCCGGCAGTTATTGCTCTTCATACGCTTGGCCTGGAAATCCCCAGTTACATGGACGGAAAACCCAGAGCAGAAGTATTTTCGAAGGATTTCCGGGAGCGGCGCCAGCCGAAGTACCGCGAGGTCGAACTATCTGGACCCGGGGAAGGGGTGAAAGGGGACGAACACGACGAAGAGATTAAAGAACGGTTAAAAGGTCTGGGGTACCTCGCCTGATATTCGACTTGGACCTGAACCGTAACCGGAGTTACCAATAATAGCTGAAAACCTTGAGGCTTGTCCCAGGGATGAATCAGCCTGGCGGCTATCAATTAGGTAACCAGAAGCCAACTCGCCCAGCGCACTTAGTCCTACTGGATGCTCAAAGCCAGTTTTGAATTGACTGCTGAGTGCTAGCCGATTCACTCCCAGGGGGTGCCCTGGGGCACTCTCGGCAAGTTTTGGTAGTTTTTTACAAGCCACGTCTCTTGATGCTGGGTTCCAAACTCAGTACTTCAATGTTACAATCATTTTCCGGCTTACCTCCCAGTTAAATTAACCTAAAATGTTAAAATTCGAGTTGAAAATTGTTTGTAATCAATAATAATTTTTATTAGAATTACTCGAACAACAAGAGCTTTATTTAACCACAGGAGGTTAAAAAGATGAACCAAGAACTAGAAGAAGCTTTGAACGAACAGATCAATGAAGAGATTGGCTCCTATTACATCTACCTTTCCATGCAGGCTTACTTCGTGTCGGAATCCCTGGACGGATTCGCCACCTGGATGGAGATGCAGTCTCGAGAAGAAGTAGAGCACGCGATGAGGATTTTTCGTTTCCTGAATGACCGGGGTGGCAGGGTAAAGCTACAGCCCATTGAAGCACCTAAGAGCGACTGGGATTCACCGCTAGAAGCCTTTAAAGATGCCTACGAACATGAACAGCACATCAGCAAAAAGATAAACGAGCTAGTCGACCTGGCTGAAGAAAAGGACGACAAGGCCACGCTGCGCATGCTCGACTGGTTCGTCGAGGAACAAGTCGAAGAAGAGGCTTCAACGGAAGCAATAGTGGATAAACTAGAAATGGTAGACGGATCAGCTTCCGGCCTGCTCGCGCTGGATAAGGCTATGGAGAGTCGGCAGGTTACCGACGAAGAACCACAAAACGAATAGAAGAGGAAATAAGAGAAGTACCAAGGTAAGCGGGAGATCTTTCTCCCGCTTACCAATTAGATGGGCGAAGACGTCAAACCAACTTCTCCATCTCATCGAGGTACTTATCGTAAAGGGACAAGGCACTCCGAACCGGTTCCGGCTGGCTCATATCTACTCCCGCTTTTCTTAGTGTCTCCAGAGGATAGTCGCTCGATCCGGTTTTTAACATATCCAGGTAATTCTCAACTGCTCCCGCTCCTTCCTGAAGGATTTTATTTGACAGAGCGAGCGATGCGCTGACACCCGTACTGTACTGATAAACGTAGTAAGCCCTGTAAAAGTGGGGAATCCTCATCCACTCCCGTTCGATTCTTTCATCGACCTCCACCGGCTCGTAGTACTTTTCCTTTAAAGATCCGAATAACTCGTTCAGTCTGTTTGAATTCAACCCTTCTCCCGACCCCACCATTTGATGCACTTGATGTTCGAAGTCGGCAAAGAGCGTCTGGCGATAGAGTGTGGTACGGAAGGTCTCCAGGAAATGGTCCAGCACGCGGAACCGAAAAGCCGAATCATCCACTTCTTCGAGCAAGTACTCGGTGAGTAAGGCTTCATGAGTGGTACTGGCCACTTCGGCGACGAAAATGGAATAATCGCCGTAAACGTAAGGCTGGTTTTCGGATGCCAGCCTGGAATGCATCGAGTGCCCCAGTTCGTGTGCAAGCGTGTAGAGGGAAGAAACATCCCCCTTGTAATTCATCAAAATGAACGGCTGAGTATCGTAGGCTCCCCCGCTGTAAGCTCCAGCTCGCTTTCCCGGGGTTTCGTATACGTCAATCCAGCGTGACTCGAAACCTTCTTCCACCTGAGCCCGATAATCTTCACCCAGAGGCTCGATCGCATTTAAAACGTAGTTTTTTGCTTCTTCGTAAGGGATCTCCGGTGTTTGGGCCTCTTCCATCGGTACGTAAAGGTCCCAGGTCTTTAGTTGATCGTAGCCAAGGGCCTTCTCCTTCAGCTCGAGATGCCTGTGAAGGGAACCCAGGTTCTGCTCGACCACCTCCAAAAGGTTATCGTAAACCTCCAGAGGAATGTTGTTTTGATCAAGTGAACTTTCCCGAGCGGACCCGTAGTTCTTGATCCCTGCCAGTTTATTATCCGTCTTTACGCTGTTCTCGTAGGAGACGGAAATGGTATTGCTCAGGCCTTCGAACGTGTCGAAAAACTTCTCATATACTTTCCGGCGAAACTCCCTGTCTTTCCGCTTCAGCAGGTTTACGAAATTGCTCAGAGTTATCTCGACTTGTTCTCCGTCCGGCATCTCAACGGTGGGGAACTCCAGATCGGCATTGGTCAGGTAATTATAGATCTCTCCCGGGGCGGCCAGAACTTCCTCCAGATCGGCAACAAGGCTTTCTACCTCGGCACTGCGCGTATGCGGTTTTAACCTGAGGACGTCATCAAAGTAGTGCTCGTAAGTATCCAGCTTCGGATTGGACTCGATCATCTCATCTATTTCGTCCTTACTGGAAGACTGGAGTTCGGGTTCGATAAAGCTGGCGGCGGACTTAGCCCTGGAATGCAGCCCCCGGGCCCGGGAAGACATCGCCTGGTACTTCTGGTTTCTGGTGTCCTCGTCGCTCCTCATTCGGGCATAGGAGAAAAGGACGTCGACCTTCCGAAGAATCTCTTCTCTCAACCGAAGAACCTCCAACAGGGTATTACCGTCTTCCAGGACACGACCCTTGAACTCTTCGAACTCCCCGAGCCTGTTTTCGACCTTCTCAAATTCTTCTTCCCATTCCTCATCCGAGTCGAAGACGTTATTCAGGTTCCACTTATAATCTGGCTTCACTTCATCTCTTTCTTTAACCTCGACCATGGTAAAAACTTTTCCTCCTTAATGTTTTGATCTACCGGATTAGTTTAAGGATAGGGCTTCAGAATAACAAAACAACGAAACGTTATTTACCTCAATCACCATTCATCGCAGAAGCCAAAAACTCCCTCCAGCGAGTGCTAACCGAGAGCCTGATTTTGCCTCGGATATCCGCCCGTTGCAGTAATTCCAGAATAGGACTATAATTGTCTAGTTTAGCCATAATTACGCAACACCTGGAGGTAAAAAGGTTTGAAATCCACAGTCAAAGAAAGAACGGACTCGGAGGTCAGGTTAGAAGTTACTATTGACAGCAGCACGGTAAATCAGAAGCTCGATGAGATATACAACAAAACAGTTCAGGAACTGGATGTACCGGGTTTCAGGAAAGGAAAGGTACCAAAGAGTTTCGTAAAGGCACGGTTCGGAGACGACGTCTTTTACGAGGACGCTCAAAACGAATTGGTAGAAGAATACCTGCCGGAAGCTCTTAAGGAAAACGGGATAGATCCGGTTTCGCAACCGGAAACCGAGATAGTGGAGTTCGAGCGGGACGAGGATTTTACCTTCGAAGCCTCCATAGAGGTCATGCCCGAGCTGGAGCTTGGAGATTACGAAGACATAGAGATCAAGGATCCCGGCACAGGAGAGGTCTCTGAAGAGGAAATCGAGACAAGACTGGAGGAAATCCGTGAGGATAACGGTCAGCTGGTTCCCAAAGAGGGGGAAGAAGTCGAAGCCGGAGATTACGTACTCGTCAGCGATTCCGAGGGCAATTCCCAGCAGGTAAATGTGGGGGAAGACGACCCGACGAGTGACTTGATAGGCAAGAGCGTAGGAGACGAAGTCACGATTGGTTCGGACGAGGGCGAGGGACCGGAGTTACACGTGGAAGAGATCAAGAAACTGAAACTTCCCGAACTGGATGACGAACTTGCGAAAGACCTCGGTTACGACGACATGGAGGGCCTGAGAACCGACGTCAAATCAGACCTGTTCGAAGAACAGGAAGAGGAAAGAACCGAAGAATTAAGGGAAAGGGTGCTTGACGAAATCCTGGAAGAGACTGAATTCTCCCCTCCGGAAAGAATGATCCAGGACATGGTCGACGAAAGGGTTTCCGAAACCAGGGAACAGCTGGGTTCGGAGAAGTACTCGGAGATACTCGAGGAACAGGGAAAATCCGAGGACGAGGTCGCCGAGGAGATAGAGGAATCGGCCCGAGCCCAGCTAAAACGAAGAATGGTTCTAAACGAGGTGGCGAAACAGGAAGAGATCGAGCTAACGGACGAGGAATTCGAAAACAAGCTGGAAGAAGAAGCGGAAAAACAGGACGTCAACCCTATAAAATTTAAGAACCAGCTCAAGGCAGAAGACCAGCTTGAATCATTCCGTGAATCTTTAACTCAGGAGAAGGTTCTGGATTCCCTGCTCGATTCAGCAAACTTGATCACAGAGGAGGATAACAATGACTGAGCCGAAAGCGCAAGTCCCCTTCGTGGTTGACAAGTCGGACGGTCACGAAAGAACTTACGACATCTATTCCCGGCTGCTCAAGGACCGAATTGTCTTTTTGAAGGGACCTGTAACTGACGAGCTATCCAACGTCATAATTGCTCAGATGCTCTATCTGGAGGCTGAAAACCCGAGCCAGGACATCAACCTCTACATCAACACACAGGGTGGAGTTGTTACAGGAGGTCTGGCAATTTACGATACGATGCAGTACGTAAAGCCAGAAGTAAAGACCATCTGCGTCGGCCAGGCTTCCAGTATGGGAGCTTTGTTGCTCGCGACCGGAGAACACGGGAAACGCTACGCTCTGCCGAATTCCAGGATACTCATCCACCAACCCCTCGGAGGAGCACAGGGACAGGCCACCGACGTGGAAATCCATGCCAATGAACTCGTCAAGGTAAAGAAGCGGGTGAACAACATACTTGCCGACCACACCGGTCAGCCCCTGGAAAAAATCCAGGAGGATACGGAACGGGATTTCTTCATGTCACCGGATGAAGCTGAAGATTACGGGATAATAGATAAAGTAATCAGCACAAGGGAAAGTTCCGACGAATAAACGATAACACTTCTTTACCCCAGTCGCATCGCGAACCGGCGGACCGGAGAAAAAGTGTTTAAAACTAAACCAGGGCAGTCCAGTTATGCAAAGTTAACGTTTTCCAGTGCCCTGGTTTTTATTCTTCTGACTTGCTTCTGTCTCTACGGAGCTACCGGGGCGGAAACGAGAGTCCGGATTCTTCACCTTGCTCCGGAAGCAGGAAAGATCGAAGTATGGGTCGAGGGGCAATTGATTGACGAAGACCTGGAGTTCCAAGAGGACACAGGGTATCTCGAACTAACTCCCGGAGAGACTCGGATAGTCTGTAAAACCACCGCGGGTGAGGATTCAGTCATACTGAACTCGCTCTTTCCGTTCAGGGCGGAAAAGGACTATACGATCACCCTGACCGGATACCAGAAATCCGATCTTCAGCTGATGACTTCAATCGATTCATGTCCGCCGTCCGAAAGGCTGGCTCAGTTAAAATTTACCTACGGGGTTCCCGGCTCGCCCCCAACCGATCTTTCAATCAAGTACGGACCCACCCTGTACGAAAATATGTCATTCCGCACAAGTGGCGGTTGCCGGCCAATCCCTCCTGGTGATTACATCCTGGAATTCACCAAATCCCGAACGGGTCAACCGCTGGCGGAAAGGGAAGTCACGCTTGAGGAAGGTAAACGATACAACCTCTTTGCAACGGGCAGAAGTCAGGGGGCAGACCTGGAGCTGATTAATTTTGAAAAAGCCAATAAGCCGGAGAGGGAGCCACGTATATTTGGCGTCGAGCGATCCGTGCTTCAGTTACTTGGCGCCGGCCTGATCGCCTCGGTCCTTATTCTCGTGCTCGGTCAGGGATAAAAACTCACTTTCTACACTCGAAAATAATTAATTCATTAAGAGCCGGTCGCGAAATCAAATTCAAACTCCCGGTCATGAGTCGTTATTAAAAGTGTACTGGGTTCAAATCATGGATAATGTAGAAACAACTGTGTAAAATTAATTTATAGCTTTGGAAACCGTTCGACAAAACCAGGGATCAATTTCCCCAGCGGGGAAATTGCCCTTTCCGATCTCGGCTCGCTCTCCAGCACTTACTGGGCAATTGATATTCGAGCGGAAATACTCCTTCGGGAAAATATTGCCCAGTAAGTGCTGGAACCGTGCCCGCTCGCCTCCGATGGGATTTTCCTGAACGGTTTCCAAAGCTAATTTTTTACACACTAAGCGCTACACTATGAAATCATGGCACCTCGAAGGTTTCGCTATATAGAAGCCAGCTGATACGAAGGCCTTAAAAATATTTTCCAGTTCTGAACAGGGTAGGAGGAAGTTGATGTCGCCATGCCAATTTTAAAGAGGCTGGTAAGTTGGGTGTTTTAAGGATTCTGGAACAGGTTCAAGGTATCAGAAGCTTCAGTAGAGGTTATTCGAAGCTTAATTTGCTTCCAATTACTCATGAAATAAGCAAACTACGCCCGGGAGGATTCGAACCCCCGACTTTCGGTTCCGAAGACCGACGCT
>CAZWZR010000039.1:0-4164 GCA_964638365.1 uncultured Thermotogae bacterium
GGGACCTCACGCTTATCAGGCGTGCGCTCTGACCAACTGAGCTATAGACCCATGCTCGATTATTCTATTGTTTGGGTGGTCCTTTTTCAAGGTTTGTGCGGGGTACATAGGGCTAAAGCCCCGGGGTGTGGTCAGCCTGATTGGTTTAACTCAATCGACGCTGATCAGTTCTGATATTCCCTGGCTTTCCAGCATTTCTTCCTTTTCCGCCTCTTCCAGCCTGCTTACCAGTTCGTCGATTTCTCCTTCCATAATTGCTTCTATGTTGTGAGTCGTGTAGTTTATCCTGTGATCCGTCACCCTGTTCTGCCGGAAGTTATAGGTCCTTATCTTTTCGCTCCTCTGGCCCTGGCCGATCTGTCCCTTGCGCTTGCTATCCCTTTTTTCCGCTCTCTTTTCTTCTATCTTTTCCTGATACCGCGACCTGAGTACCCGCCAGGCCTTTTTCCTGTTTTTGTGCTGCGAACTTTCGTCCTGGCACTGGACCTCTATCCCCGTTGGTTCGTGGATCATTCTCACCGCTGAATCGGTCACGTTGGCGTGCTGGCCTCCCGGTCCGGATGAGCGGAAAGTGTCGATACGCACGTCATTGCTGTTTATTTCGACGTCGATTTCTTCTGCTTCAGGCAATACCGCTACCGTGGCCGTAGATGTATGGATTCTGCCGGAGGATTCCGTCTCCGGAACGCGCTGAACTCTGTGTACGCCGCTCTCGTACTTGAGTTTCCCGTAGGCGTTATCTCCTTCTACCGCCACGGAAACCAGAGTAAAGCCGCCGATGGAAGTCGGATTGTTCTCCAGAGTTTCGACTTCGAAGCCCTTCCTTTCTGCGTACCTCTGGTAGAGCCTGAGCAGGTCGGCAGCGAACAGAGCTGACTCGTCTCCTCCCGCCCCTGATCTGATCTCGACGATGGCGTTTTTCCTGTCCTCTTCCGGTTGGGGCATGAGAAGGTCCTTGATTTCTTCCTGAAGGCGCTCCCTTTCTTCCCTGTTTTCGGCGAGTTCCTCTTGAACTAGAGCTATCATTTCGTCGTCGTCTTCCATCTCGAGCATTTCCTCGTTTTCTTCGATCCGTTCGGAGACCTCCTTCAGTTCTTCAGCCAGTTCAAGTAAATCTTTTACCCTTGAATACGCCTGAGATACCTTCTGATATTCGCTTCCTTCCATTACGTCCGGGTTCTGCATTCTATCTTCCAGCCGCTGATATTCCTCTCGGATCTCCTGTAACGCGCTTATTATATCTAGCATAAGTTATTCCTCCGACAAGTCAGGTTACTCAATCAGGAAAGGTTTTTCAATGGAAGTGGAAGTCTCCGGGAGAAGCTGATTTCTTGAGAGATAGTTCGTTTTCCCCCACAATTAACTCATATTGAGGGGATTTTAGGAGGGGTAAAGTGAGTTTAAATAAACTATTCCATCCTTCGTCGGTTGCTGTAATCGGTGCCAGTAGAAAGGAGGGCCAGGTCGGCAGGGAGGTCCTAACCAACCTGCTTGAAAGCTTCGAGGGGGAAGTTTTTCCTGTTAACCCGAAAGCGGATGAGATCGCGGGACTTAAGTGTCATGATAGCATAGCTCAGGTGCCTCAAGAAGTTGACCTGGCGGTGATTGCCGTTCCGGCGGGGATAGTGCCCGACGTTCTCCGAGAATGCTCGGAATCAGGTGTTAAGGACGTCATAGTGGTGAGTGGTGGGTTCAAAGAGATCGGCGAAGAGGGAGCCAGGCTGGAGGAAGAACTGGCTGATATAGCCCGAGAAAACGATATGAACGTAATCGGGCCAAACGCGATCGGAGTAATATCCACCGGTTCAAACCTGAATGCTACCTTTGCCCAGGAGATGGCGCTACCCGGTAATATCTCATTTATGAGTCAGAGCGGGGCCTTCTGTACTGCAGTCCTGGACTGGGCAAACGAGTCCGGCATGGGGTTTAACCACTTTGTTTCACTTGGTAACAAGGCCGTGCTTGACGAGGTAGATCTGATCGAGGAGTGGAATGAGGACGAAAACACGGACGTGATCCTGGCCTATCTGGAGGGAATAGATAGAGGGTCGAAGTTCGTTCAAGTTGCCGATGGGGTGACGAAGGGCACGCCTATGGTAGTGGTTAAGTCGGGCAGGACCGATGAAGGCGCAAGTGCCGCTGCATCCCATACCGGGACCATCACCGGGAGCGACGACGCGTACGATGCCGCTTTTTCTCAGAGCGGGGTCATCCGTGCCGAGGACATCGAAGAAATGTTTGACTTCGGATCGATACTGGCCCACCAGAATCCGCCGAAAAACGAGAAAGTAGGGATACTGACCAACGCCGGCGGGCCCGGTGTTATGGCTACGGACGCGCTCGGGGAATACGGGCTGGAGCTCGCCGAGCTAGAGGATTCGACCCTTGAGAAGCTTGAAGGGGTGCTCTCCTCGCTTGCTTCAAGAAAGAACCCGATAGATCTAACGGGTAAAGCGGACGAGGAAGACTACAGAGAGGCGCTTGGCTACATGATTGAGGACGATAATATCGGATCGGTTCTCGCCATGTCAGCGCCGGCTGCTATATTCTCTTATCCCGAGCTGGCGGAAATTCTTGCGGAAGCCAGGGAAAAGACGGATAAACCCATTGTCGGGTCCCTCATGGGGGGTCAGCTGGAGCCCGAGGCCCGGGAGAGCCTGGAAAAGGCCGGAGTTCCCAATTACTTTGACCCCGCTCGAGCGGTAAGGGCGCTCTCCGCTCTGGTAAAGTACGGGGAGATTCAGAAGAGAGAAGTTTACTCCGCTGATGGTTTGTCCGTGGATAAATCCGGTGCTGAGGCAAGAATCGATCGAGCCCGGGAAGAGGACCGGAAAGTAATTGGACTCGAAGGTCTGGAGATGTTGCGTGATTACGGGATACCAACAGTACCGGCGAAAATAGCCCGAACGGAGGATGAGGCAGCCGAACTGGCCAGGCAACTCGATGGGCCTGCCGTGTTAAAAGTAGATTCGCCCGAGATAATTCATAAGTCCGACGCGGGGGGAGTCTCACTGGGGATCGAGAGAGGGGAAGTGACCGATGAGTACCGGGCGATGATGGAGAGCCTGAGAAGAACGAGGCCGGATGCACATATAAACGGAATCAGGATTCAAGAAATGGTGGAAGGTGAAGAAGTGATCGTGGGAATGAAACGGGATCCTCAGTTCGGTCCGTTGCTCATGTTCGGTCTCGGCGGTATTTACGTAGAAGTGCTCCAGGACGTCTCCTACGGGGTGGCTCCGGTATCGGAGAGAAAAGCGCGGAAGATGGTGGAATCGATCAATGCCTACCCGATACTGAAAGGAGTTCGGGGAAACGAAGGGGTTGAAATAGATACCGTAGTGGATATAGTTCAACGGGTATCGAAGTTTGCCCTTGATTTTCCGGAGGTTGAGGAACTCGACTTGAATCCGGTAATTGCCTCTAGCCCCGGAGCCCGCGTTGCTGACGTGAGGATGAAGCTGGCTTTCTGATCATTGGATTAGATATATATACAGGGTATTTGTAAAGGTCAATCTATCGTTTTAAAGTTTTAAATATTGACAAACCTGCTTGAAGACATTATATTTAACGTGAGGAAGATAACCATGAGTAAAGATATAGCCCTGGAGACCAAGGATGTAGAGGACGTGTTTAAGGCGCTGGCGAGTTCTCAGCGGCTCAATATTCTCTCTCTAGTTCTGGAACACGATAACATATGTGCCAAAGAGATCTCGAGCGAGCTCGAGCTTAGCCAGCCGGACATATCCTACCATCTATCAAAGTTAACCCAGGCCGGAATACTGAAGAAGAATAAGGATGGTATCAAGTACTGCTATGACATCAATTACGACCTTTTGGAAAACATGGGCGTCAAGCCAAAAGTATTACTACAAAATTCGGGAGGTGACATAGGATGAGTGACCAGAACATAACGATTTACACTACCCCTTCTTGTCCATACTGCAGTGCTGCCAAGGATTACTTCGATGAGAACGATATTTCCTATACGGATTACGATGTATCGGAAAACCGCCAGAAGGCAAAAGAGATGATCGATAAATCAGGTCAGCGGGGAACTCCGGTTATAGATATCGATGGGGAAGTTGTAGTTGGATTCAACAAAGAGAAACTCCAGTCCCTGCTTAACGAGAATTAAGTTACCCTCGATCGATAAAACTATCA
>CAZWZR010000039.1:4264-10858 GCA_964638365.1 uncultured Thermotogae bacterium
AACTATCATTAGCTTTTTCAGACCTATTTGCCACGAGGCAAATAGGTCTCTTTTTTTTGAGCTTTGCCGTAAAATCCAGGTCTGACGTTTCCCGGTATTTGAAGCATCATCCCGCCCTGATGGATGTTTATAGTACGTTGTGAGTAAAGAATCGGGATGTATTTGATTGAACTGGCTCAAGTAGGACTTGAGCAGGGAACTATAGCTGCTTGCCTTGAAGGAGTAGCTGATATTCTGGTATAATCACCTACCTTCGAGCGATTGAAGTACAGTTCGAGAGATCATCGATAAAGGAGGAAAAGATTTGGAACTCTTAACTATGAAGGAACTTCTAGAGGCAGGTGTCCATTTCGGGCATAGGACTCAGCGCTGGAATCCCAAGATGGAAGACTACATTTTCATGGAAAGGAAAGGGATTCACATAATTGATCTCGAGACGACCCAGTCGTTATTTGAAGACACTTACGACTTCGTCCGTGATGAAGTAAGACACGGCGCTGAAATCCTCTTTGTCGGGACCAAACGGCAGGTACAGAACATAATTGAGAAACAGGGAAAGCGGTGCGGTGCCCATTACGTCAACCATCGTTGGCTGGGAGGTACCTTAACGAACTTTGACACCATCCGAGATAGCGTGGAAAGAATGATAAAGCTGGAGCAGATGGAAGAGGATGGAACTTTTGAGCAGTTGCCGAACAAAGAAGTAGTGAAGCTGCGCCGGGAATTGAGGAAGAAGAAGCGTAACTACGATGGCATCAGGGACATGGAACAGCCCCCGGATATAGTTTACGTAATAGATCCGGAGGCCGAGGAGATCGCGGTACATGAGGCCAGGATTCTGGATATTCCTGTAGTTGCAATTACCGATACTAATTGTGACCCCGACCTGATAGATTACCCGATACCGGGTAACGATGACGCCATTAAGGCAACCAGGCTGCTGACGACGCGGCTGGCCGATGCCGTCATTGAGGGTCGTGAAGGTGCTGATCGTTCCCTTGAAGAGGAGAGTTCGGAGGAAGCAGACGAAGAGACGGAAACGACTGAAAACCAGGAAGAATCAACTGAAACGGATGAAGAAGCTGCCGATGAAGGAACGGACGACGGGGAAGTGGAGGAGGAAGCTGAAGTAGAAGGTGCTTCTGCCTAACCTAAATATGGATTTCACCCCTTGCATAGGAGGACATATTAAATGGCTATAAGTACTGAAGAGGTAAAGAAGTTAAGAGAAGAGACTGGCGTAGGGATAATGGACTGCAAAAGAGCCCTGCAGGAAAAGGACGGAGACATGGAAGAGGCGAAACAGATGCTCAGGGAGCAGGGAATGGAAATGTCCGAAGGTAAGCTGGATTCAGGTGAAGGAAGAGTTGGCTCCTACATTCACCATGACGGTAAGGTAGGAGTTCTGGTAGAGGTAAAATGCCAGACGGACTTTACCGCAAACAGCGACGAATTTCAGGAATTTGTTGATAACGTCTCCGTTCAGATTGCCGCTGCGTCCCCGGAGTACGTATCTCGCGAGGACGTACCGGAAGAGGTAGTCGAGGAAGAAGAGGAAGTCTACCGACGGCAGGCAAAAGAAGACGGAAAGCCGGATCACGTGATAGATGATATAGTCGAAGGAAAAATGGATAAGTTCTACAAGGAGATCTGTCTGCTGGAGCAGGAATCCGTTAAGGATACCGATAGGACGATCGAGGAAATCCTGGGTGAGCTCTCCGCAAAAGTTAACGAGGAAATAGAGATAACCAGGTTCGCCCGATTCGATATCGGTGCCGATTCCGAAGAGGAAGAAGAGGAAGAAGAATAACTTCCGTTACAATCTGGGAAAATCGCTAACTGGAAGCGAGGTTCTCAGTTATCAATTAATTCAAGAGAGGTAATCCAGTTAGATTGAGTTTATCAGCCAACCCACCTCCCAGATTCGCCCCCGCTAGAGCGTTGATGAAGGTTTCCGGTGCGGGATTCGGAGCTGATGCCCCGCTTGACTCGGATTCGATCGGATATATTGCCGGTCAGGCCGAGGAAGCAGCAGAGATGGGGATAGAAATTGCTCTGGTGGTAGGAGGTGGGAATATACTTCGAGGGGCGGATCAGGAAATCCTCGATCGAACCGCCGGAGATCTGGCCGGGATGATCGCCACGATAGTGAACGGAATAGTGCTCAAGGATAGGCTAAAGCGGTTAGGCCTGCCTGTTGTGCTTCAATCAGCCCTCCCGGTTGATAGGGTTGCGCAACCGATTGACACGGATCGCGCCGACGAATACCTAAAGGACGGAGGCGTGGTTATTTTTGCCGGTGGGACGGGTAACCCGTATTTTACCACCGATAGCGCTGCAGCCCTTCGAGCAGGAGAGATAAACGCGGACTTAATATTGAAAGGAACTGACGTGGATGGAGTCTACTCGGATGACCCATCGAACGGGGGGGCGGAGTTCATACCGGAGCTCACTTACGAAGAAATGACTGCAAATGAATTAGGGGTCATCGACCTTACTGCCGCTCAGATTTGTCGGGAAACCGGGATACCGATGGTCGTGTACGATCTCTTTCAGGCTGGTAATACCGTGGACGTTCTTAATGGGAAAGAAATCGGATCTTACGTTTATCCCGATCCGGAACGGAACTAACCTTCCCACTAGTCCTTATCTATTACCGGCGGAACCTGGAAGAAATTACCCTTCTTTGCAGGAGCGTTTTTAAAGACCTCGTCCTGAGGCAGGTTGCTCCTTTTTTCGTCCTCTCTCAATACGTTTTGAACTTCGAGGATGTGCCTCAGGGGTTCTACGTCTTCGGTGTCCAGTTCCTGTAGTTTGTCCACGTAATCTAAAATCCCTGCCAAATCGTCAGTTAACTCTTCCCGTTCGGACTCCGTCAGGTTCAATTCCGCCAGGTCTTCTACGTGCTTTACGCTTTCCTTGTCTATCATTTCATTCGGTACTACCCGATAACCTCCTGATTTGATTGTTGGAAAATTACCTCGATTAAAGATAAAGTGAAACGGCTCGAAATTCCAGCAGATTTGCCCAACCCGCTTGCTTACTTATTCTCCGGGGTCAGCTAACCGGTCGCCGAAGTACTCGTCGAAAAGTTCCTGAAGGTGCTCATCATCTCCCTCCGATTCAATCCGCTTTCGCGCCTTCTCTCTAGCTATTTCCATGATCTCGTGATCCCGCAGGAAGTTACAGGCTCGAAAGCTGTTGCGAAAACCGTGCTGGGCCGAGCTCAAGAGGTCGCCCGGTCCCCTAATTTCGAGGTCCCTCTCGACCAGCTCAAATCCGTTAGATATATCTCGAAAGGCCTCCAGCCGCTCCCTGCCCTCGGAAGTTGAAGGGGAGCCAATGGCGAAGCAGTAAGCCTTATCACCCGATCGCCCTATTCTTCCCCTGAGCTGGTGGAGCTGGGTTAATCCGAACTGATCGGCTTCCTCTACGATAAGTATATTTGCACTTGGGATGTCGACGCCGACCTCGATGACCGTCGTAGAAACGAGAGCATCCAGCTCTTTATTTTCAAATCTCTTCAATACTTTCGATTTTTCCTCGGACTTCATACGCCCGTGAAGCAGACCGATATCGAAACCCTCCAGCTGCTTTTCGGCCAGTTCTTCCCGGGTTTCAACGGCGGATTTCAACTCCCGTTTTTCCGATTCCTCTATCAGTGGAAGGACGATGAAGGCCTGACTGTCTCCCTCAAGCTCTTTGCGGACGTATTCGTATACCTGGTTTCTCTTCGAGTTACTTATCCAGTAGGTGCTAATGTTTTTTTCTCCGTGAGGAAATTCTTCCAGGCGGGAAATATCGTACTGACCGTATACCGTTGCCGTGATCGTTCTCGGTATCGGAGTAGCGCTGAGAACGAGCTTATTTACCGGACGTCCCCAGCCGAGCCCCTCCTTCTGAGCCACGCCGAAGCGCTGTTCCTCGTCTATGATTACCAGGTTTAAATTCGAAAAGTCCACGGTCTCTTCCAGAAGGGCATGAGTACCCACGAGCAGATCTATGGTCCCTGATTTCAGTTGAGACAGTACCTCTTCCTTCCGGCTCTGCGTCAAGTCGCCGGTGAGAATTTCCACTTTGACGGGCAGGCCCTTGAAGATCTTTTTCAGGTTTCTGAAGTGCTGTTTGGCCAGGACGGTGGTTGGAGCCATCATCCCGACCTGATAACCCGAAGAGTTAACCAGATATCCGGCCGCCGCGGCCACGACGGTTTTTCCCGTTCCCACGTCGCCCTGGAGAAGCCGGTTCATCGGTTCTGGTGATTCTAGATCGCCCAGAACTTCCCGCAGAACTGCCTCCTGGTCTTTGGTCAGATCGAAAGAGAGTTCGTTCCGGAACCTCTCGAGTTGCTCCCCACTCACGGATAGTTTCGGCGTAGTTTTGCTTTCCTCTTCCGTTCTCCCCAGGAGATCGACGTAAAACAGAAAAAGCTCCGAGAAGGAAAGGCTCCGGCGGGCTTTCTCGTAGTCCCCTTCTTCCCGGGGTCGGTGGATTCTCTTAAAAGAGGTCTTCCTCCCCCAGAGATCGTTTTCTTCCACAGTCTTCATACCTGGATACTGCTCCACGGCGGGGAGATACTTTTCCAGGTTCTTATTAAGGACCCAGCGGATCACCTTCTGGCTCAAATCCTCCGTGGCCGGATATACCGGGACCAGTTTTCGTGTTTTCCTCTTTTCTTCGGTTGGTTCCCAGATGGGGTTCTCCATCTGTCTCTCCCCGTATTCCCTCTTTACCTCTCCGTAAACCGCGATCTCGTTCTCCTGCCTCAGCTGGTTCTTTATCCAGGGCTGGTTGAACCATATCGGGTAGACCGTTCCCGTCCCGTCGCTTATCTCAGCTTTGACCAGCTCAACGCCCGGGCGTGGCTCCAGTTTGGACAGGCCTTCGATCTCTCCGATAACGGTGCAATTGTCGCCGGAACCGATCTCAGAGATCTTCTTTACTTCCCGTCGGTCCTCAATCCTTCTGGGGAAGTGAAAGAAGAGGTCCCGAATTGTATCCACCCCCAGGTCTTTGAACTTCTCTCCCCGCTTTTTGCCGACCCCGACGGCGTTTTTAATTGGATCGCTCAGTGTCAGGTCATCCTCTTTTTTGTTTTTTCCTTCCGATTCCAGGTGGTTTTCGATCTCCTCCACGACTTCCTGTCGAGCGAACGGTTTCTTTTCCCCGTAGCCGTCGAGCAGTTCGCGGATCCTTTTGCTTTCGATTAACCCCTCGGATAGACTCTCCAGGCCTCCCATTACCGACTCGTTTTGAAACCCAGTTTCTTTCTCCAGTCTGAGTATTTTTTTCAGCCTTTTTTCTTTGTCGTTTGCCATTTTAACTCCTGAGAAGACCCGGACGGAAAAACTTAGTTCAGGACGAAATCCGTGAAAATCCGAGTTTAACTTCGGGGTTAAATATGATAAGCTTCACATCATACTGGGGCAATAGCTGAGTTTACGAACCTGGTTTTTCATATAGGCTCTGGTTCGTTTCCTTGCATGTGCAGCTACCCATAAGGGGGAATATAAGTTGAAATTGGTGTTCATCGGATCGGCGGATTTTGCCGTACCTTCCCTGGAATCCGTTGCCCGGGAGCACGACCTCGAGCTGGTAATAACTCAGCCGGATCGGGCTGGCGGGCGGGGAATGGAGGCCAGCTATACCCCGGTTAAGGAGAAAGCACTGGAATTAGAAGTACCAATCAACCAGCCGGAGGATATAAACTCACAGGACTCTCTGGAAAGGATATCTCAAGTAGACCCGGATGGTTTCGTCCTGGCTGCTTACGGCCAGAAGGTAAAGAAGGAGGTACTGGAATCGGTAGAATGGCCGATAAATATCCATGGTTCGCTCCTACCTAAGTACCGCGGTGCCGCGCCGATCAACTGGGCGGTGATCCGAGGAGAAGAGGTCACCGGGGTTACTACCATAATTATGGACGAGGGGATCGATACGGGGCCGATGCTATTGAAGAAGAGAACGGAAATCGGGGAAAACGAGACCGCCGGCGAAGTTCACGATCGGTTGAGGGAACTGGCCTGTGAGCTGATTCTGGATACGCTAACTGGTTTGGAGGAAGGTACAATTGATCCCAGGGAGCAAGAGGGAGAACCAAGTTTCGCTCCCAAACTTAGCAAGGATGACGGCCTTGTAGATTGGAGTCTTAGGTCCATTGATATTCACAACCACATCCGCGGCATGAATCCCTGGCCGGGAGCTTATTCCTACTATAACGGGGAACGAGTGGGCTTTTATCGATCCCGGGATCTCGGAGATCTGGAAGGGGAGTTGGCGAGTAAATTGCCGCTTGGGAGGCATTCCGGCGAGACGGACCCCGGAGAGATTATCGATACGGGCAGTCTGGGGCTGGTCGTCAGGTGTGGCGACAGGACTGCCCTCAAATTGAACCAGGTACAGCCTCCGTCGAAGTGCGTCATGAGTGGAACGGATTTCGTCAACGGATACCACCTGGAAATAGGTGATAGGTTCACCGATACGTGCTAATTAAGGGCTTTGGTCTTCCCTGTCAACCCCGTTTACACTCAGGGTTACCACTTGAAAATCCCCCCACAACCCACTATATTTTCTAGCGCAACATGACGAAGTAGT
>CAZWZR010000040.1:0-10840 GCA_964638365.1 uncultured Thermotogae bacterium
TCCCACAGTTCGTTTTCGGCGTTACCCTTTACCCGGCCGTCGATTTCGGTCGGAATACCCCCCATGCAGTAATGAGCAGTCGGCTGGACCGGGATCGGTTCTTCCGAGGGATCGACGTCTTTAAAGTCATCCGCCATTTGAGTCACGGTCGGCAGATCGGCCCGCAGCTTCTCATCAGACAGGTGAGTCAAATCGAGGTGCAGGTAATCGTCACCTCCGATACCTCGCCCGGCGCTTATCTCCTCTACCATGGCCCGGACCACTACGTCACGGGGAGCCAGTTCCATCAGGTCCGGTTCGTACCTCTCCATAAACCTCTCCCCGGAGTCGTTTTTCAGGTAACCACCCTCACCCCGGGCAGCTTCAGTAATTAAGGTACCACGTTCCTTGAGCCCCGTCGGATGAAACTGGATGAACTCCATATCTTCCAGCGGAATTCCGCTGCGTAGAGCCATCCCGAGTCCGTCACCGGTACTGGCCCGGCCGCTGCTGGTCACCCGGTAAACCTGGCTGCAACCACCGGTCGCAAGTACAACCGCCTTCGCGCGAAAAGTAATTAAATCCCCTGATTTCAGATCATAAGCGACTACCCCTTTCGCCGTTCGTTCCTCGGTAATCAGATCCAAAACGAAGTACTCGTTGTAGAACTCCGTATCCCGTTTAACGTTTTCCCCGTAAAGGGCATAGAGGATCGCGTGGCCGGTTCGATCCGCGGCGTAAAGCGCACGAGGCTGGCTATGCCCACCAAAGGGTCTTTGGTCCAGCTTACCCTCTTCCGTCCTGTTAAAAGGGACCCCCATATGCTCCAGTTCGATAACGGTCTCGCTTGCGTTTTTCGTCAAAACCTCACAGGCATCCCGATCTACCAGGTCATCTCCACCCTTAATCGTATCCTCAAAATGTTGCTCCCAGTCATCCCGCTGGTTTTCCTCTCTTTGGCCTAGAGATGCCGCGATCCCTCCCTGAGCGGCAACCGAATGAGACCTGAGCACGTGGGTCTTCGAGATCAACCCGACGTCTTCAACCAGCTCCCCTGCCGCCAGAGCAGCCCGCAAACCAGCGGCACCTCCACCAATCACCAATATATCGTGGCTTTTTGTCACCATCTCACTCCCTTAACTGTTACCTTCGGGTGACCCCCGCAAACCAAATTCATCTTCTTCGGTTATCCGTCCCTCGATCATTCGATAAAGCCGCTCGGCCAACCCGGCAGCAAGAGCCTGGTTCTGTTCCACGAAAAGCACGGAAACCCCGGAAGCGTGAACCTCTTTTATTTTCTCGGAGAACTCTATCGCGTTTTCCTGGGACAGGCCCAGGGAAAACTCGTCCAGTAAAAGCAGTTCAGGGTCGGACATCAGGGCTTTCCCCAGGGCCAGCATTTGTCTTTCCCCCCCGCTTAAAGTGGTCGCCCTTTGATCTTGCCTTTCTTCTAAGGCGGGAAAAAGCCTATAAACCCTTCTCAGCCCCTTGCTTACATTCTCGGGAAAAAGATAGGAACCCATTTCCAGGTTTTCCAGAACGCTCATTCGAGGAAAGACGTTATCTTCGGAAGGACAATAACTTATACCCCTTTCAACTCTTTCGTGAACCGGCAAACCAGTCAAGCTGACCCCCTGGAATTCTAGCCTATCTACATTCGGCTGTTCCAACCCGGCAATGGACCGCAGCGTCATGGTCTTTCCCGATCCATTCTCTCCAACCAGCCCTACTATTTCGTCCTGCTCTACAAAGAAATCCAGGCCGTATAAAACCGGCGATCCGTTGAGCTTCAACTCCAGCCTTTGAATTTTCAGCAACTCATCCATTGGGAATCGTCACTCTCCCCCCATCCATGTAAATTATATTATCCGCAAGACTGGCAACTGATCCAATATCGTGTTCGACGAGAACCACACTAAGCCCTTCACTGCTCAAACCTTTCAATAACCTGGTTAGATCCTGAAGATCATCAAAATGAGTCCCGCTAAACGGCTCATCGAGAAGCAATAACTTCGGTTGCGTTGCAATGGCTATTGCCAGCTCCAGCCGCCTTTTATAACCGTAAGAAAGGTTTCCGCCGAGGTAATCGCTGTACTCCTCCAGCTTTAAGGCCCGCAAAATCCAGTCAACTCTCCCTTCTCCCAGTTCCTGTTCCTCACCAAATAACTCCTTATTTCTGGCGGAATACGTCCCTGTGACCAGGTTTTCCCGTACTGTGAGGCCGGGGAAAACCCGATTACCCTGGAACGTCCTGGTTATTCCTTCCTGGACCCGCCTGTGAACAGGCCAGTCAGTTACTTCTTTTCCCTTGAAGTAGATAGAACCGGACGTAGGCCTCAAGAAACCGCTTATGAGGTTAAACAGCGTCGTTTTGCCAGCTCCATTGGGCCCTACCAGCCCGGTTACCCCTCCCTTTTCCAAAGACATGCTTACGTCTAAGACGGCACTCAATCCACCAAAATCCTTGTACAGACTCTCCAGCTCGATAATAGTGGCCGTGGACATCACCGCACCTCGTCTCTCGAGTCTTCCTCTTCCATTCCGGTTTCTTCTTCTGGAGCTAACCTGACGTATTTTTCCGGGAAGAAGCGAGCCATGAGCTTTTTCGTATAGCCGGCTATTCCGGCCGGGAAATAGAGCAATATCATTATTAGCAGGCTGCTAAAGACCAATTGAGGCAGGTAAGAGTTGAGCGGCCGGGTAAACTCTTCGAGCAACTTAATAAATCCGGAACCCAGAAGGGGACCAAGCAGACTACCAAGCCCACCTATCCTGTTTATCATAAGAAATCTAAAGGACTGGACAAAATTAAACAGGTCAGGGTGGAGGTACGCCACGTAGTGGGCGTAAAGCGAACCGGCAAGACCGGCAATACCGGCGCTCAAACCAAACGTAAGTATCTTGTACCTCCTTGTCGGAATCCCGACTGACCTGGCAAGACCTTCGTCTTCTCTTATCGCCTTGATAGACCTGCCAAACCAGGATTGTAAGGCTCGGTTCTTCAACCATAAGATACAAAGCAATACCAGGATTACCAGAAGGTAATAAGCTCTTTTATTGAAAAAGGGGTTAAACAAAAACTCCCCGACTAAAGGAATATTTAAGGAAAGTGCCGGCACCCCTGCCAGACCGCCGGAACCCCCCGTAACTAAGTCAAGATTCGCAAACGAAATCGTAAAAATAATCGTCGTGATAAAAGTAAAGGAGGTCCAGTGGCGCCCGGTCCTGACCCCAATACTACCGACCAATAGCCCCGCTAAGGCACTGAACGCAATTCCCCCGGCAAGTCCAAGTAAAACAAAATTACCAAAATTCATGGTCAAAACCCCGGAAGCATAAGCCCCGACCCCAAAGAAAGCGGCCTGAGCCAGAGAAGGCAAACCGATGTAACCGTAAAGCAGATCCAGACTGGTCACAGCAATCGAAACTATCGCAATAGAAATCCCCAGATGGAGCAAATAAGAAGGCAATTCAAAAAGTACCGGTGCCAGAAGCACTACGAAACCGCCCACCCAGAGGAAGCCGCTTCTGATCGGCATGTCAATTCTTATCCGATTCGTTACCTGCTGCCTGATACTATGCCTCTCCTCCGGACCGAGAACGCCGGGACGAATCAGAGTCACCAGAATCAATAGCAAAAAAGGTATTAGGTTACTGAGCTCTCCCAGGAAATAAGCCGACGTCAGAGATTCAGCAACTCCAATTAGGGCAGCCAACCCGAGAAGGGCCGGTACGGATCCCATCGCGATTCGGGCAATGACAAACGCCTTCAAAATGGTTAGACGCCCCGTAAAAGGGGTAATAGTATATACGGGAGACGTGATAAATCCGGCAAAACCGGCCAGCCCACCGGATATTGCGAAAGCCATTCCCGTAATCTTCAAGGAGTTTACCCCGGAGAGGTATGCCACTTCCCGGTTCTGAGAGACGGCACGCAGCCCCTTACCCCATCTCGTCCTTCTCAACAGAAACCAGATAAGGAAGGCCAGAAGTGCCGTCAAGAATATCACTAACAATTTATGTGAATAGACGGAAGCAGAACCAATGGGGACCATTTTTGGGGAAAGCGGAGAGGAGAGCGTTTTTGCCCGCTCTCCATAGATCATTGCAACGACGCTCTGGACGATAAGCAACAGACTAACCGCCCCCAGGAACGTGGGGGCAATCCCATGTTTTCTCAGCTTTCTATAGATAAGAACCCCAAACAGAAGGCTGAGTCCGGCTGTCAGAGGAACTATAAGTAAAGGGGCGATAAAATAGTTGAGACCAATAGTACCGGAGAGCGTATAAGCAAGATAAGCCCCCAGTGTAAATAACCCGCCCTGGGCCACGTCCCCGATTTCCAGAACCCCAAAGATCAGGGCAACGCCAAGGGCCAGTAGCCCGTAATAACTTCCGAGAAAAAGGCCATCCAGAAGGAATTTCGGGAAAGTAGCCCAGGCAATCATCGAAGTTCGTTCTTATCGACAGAGAGGTCCAATCAATTCATTGCCGTATCCGCGATCCTTCAGCAAATATTTTTCCTTATTTTTGAAAGTTGCCACTCCCAGCCTGATGTTAAACTGGCCACAGGACAAAAACCCGTAATTACCATAAGGTGTATCGACTACGGGACCCGTTTCGTCAGCTTTCTCGGGCAGGAGATAACTAATTGCCTCTTCCGGTAACTTACGGGCGAGGCTCATATCCAGCACGCTGCTTTTACCTCGCTCTTCTATTAGTCCTTCTACTGCCTGCTCAATTATGGATATGCTGCCCCAACCCCAGCTGGCCGATGGTGGTGAATCGGGCGGACTGCCGAACTTGTTCTCGAAGGCTTTTCTCATTTCAACTGCCTGCTGTGGCGCACCGGTACGGTCGAACTGCCGTTCAAACCGGTCTTCCTCGTAATGCCAGGAAAAGATAACCCCGTCCCCTATCCCTTTATCAACTACCTGTTTCTTAAATGCCACCGAGCCATTTGGAGCCTGCCCCGTATAATAGCCAAAGTCTCGTGGGTCGATCCCTCTTCTATCGAACTCCCGGGCAACGGAAACGAGATCGGCGGGGATTCCCGTACCAACAATTACCCCTTCAGCAGATGAATCCAGCACCCTTGTAATCAAAGAAGAGAAATCCCGATTGAACGGGGTATAAAATTCGGAACCGACCAAACTAACTCCTTCGAGTCGTCCGAGAATTTCTTCAGTGACTTTGCGAAACGACTTGCCGGGTTTAATATTGGGCGCAATCAAAAACAATTTCCGCTGATCCCGTTCCTCCGCGGCGTACTTCAGTATTGGAGCCGCCTGGAGGGATCTCTGAGTACCGTAGCGAATGGATAGTGGATATTTGTCGTGCCTTTCGGTGAACTCCGTGTCCCCACCAAAAAATATTTGAGGAATCCTGGCAGACGAGAGGATAGGTTGACTTGCCTCCCCATGAGTACCGATCAAGGGACCAAGAGCGAAAGAAACGTCGCCGCGATTAGCCAATCTCCGCGCCGCTTCTGAAGCACCGGTCTGGGAGGTTTTACCATCCTCCACGACCAGTTCCAGGTCAATTTCCCCTCCAATTCCGCCCTCGCTGTTTATCTTTTCTATCGCCAGTTGCGCCCCGTCCCTGATGGTTTTACCGACGGGCGCATTGGAGCCGGTAAGTGAGAAAATCCCTCCTACCTTTAGCTTTTCGGAGGCTCCCTCCAGGCCTGTAGAAAAGGTAAAGGGAAGCGAGAGAGACAGCAAAGAACCGCTAGCTATTTGAAGAAACCTACGTCGGCTTAGCCTTTTATCTTCGGAATCGGTACTTTCTCTATCCAAATTTACACCTCCTGAAGCCCGTGAGAATTTGCACGGGCGCAGCAATGAAATCAACCTTCTAAAAGGCGAATACCTCCTTCTTCAACCACCAACAAAAAAACAAGAAAAGTGACTTGCTTCTATTCTATACGTCCTTCGTCAAAAATCATGATCTAGGTGACTTTGAAAGCATAACGGAAATGATATCCCTGTGGGTGCGAATTCCAGTTCAAGAAGGGTAACCTGTAAATAAACGGGATCTCAAAGGCTTCCTCGGCAAAGTTTCGTTGCTTCTGAATCGTCGGATATATATCGATCAAGTGCCATCCCGGTTTGCCGGTGGCCTTTAACTTGGCTTCGATAATCCCCGGAATGTCGCCGCCACATGCATAACCAATAAATGAATTGTCGTACAAAATAGTAACCTGATTCCATATTTCGTTCCAGCCAATCCCCTGAGCGTTGATCGTAATCTGGCTTCCAAAGGAGCCTTCATTGCTGGGAAGTTCCTGAAAGACGGGTAGAACTACGGCAGAAGTCGTAGCAAGTCTTTCCCCGCCAACGATCGCGTGAATGGGATGGGGGCCACCCTGAACAGTCCGGGGAGCGGGCTTTATTTCGGCCGTTAACCGACCGTCGCTTCCCGTTTTTGTTTTTACTATAACTGAATCCTTCTCCTTAAACTCCTCTTCCCGGATGTTACTGCCTTCAAGCTCTGGCCAAAATAGCTTGACCTCAGTGTTTTTCGGGAAGCCCGCCCCTTTTACTTTCACGGAACTATCAACTGGTATCGCCCATTCTTCCGTTGTCAAAACTGGTTTTCCATTATCCGGTAACTCAGAGTCTTCCCTGGGAACTGTCGCAGGTACCTGGTCCTCAATTGGAGGTGGCAGTACTGGCTCTTCGTCCGTCAACTCAAATTCCCATGAAAGATCCGGGGTTCCGGGGAGGGGAGTCAACCCTATGTGGGTCTGTCGGTAGGAATGGGCATTTCCAAACTGACTTCTTTCTACTTCTACCATATGCGGTCCCGGTTGCCCAGTAGCCGGGATATTGACTTCACAGGTACCTTTTGGCGTAACGGGGCTAATGAGGCCTGTATACTTGTTATCGTAATAGACATGGAAAATCGAATTGTCGACAAAATCAGCCGCCGGTAGCGGAAGTCCATGTGCCGTAACACTAATTGAACTCCCCAGAGGGCCGGAAGACGGCGATACCTCAAAACTACGGATTATCCTGAGTCCTACCTTATTTACCCGTCTTTCCGAATCGATCAGGTATAAATCGTGCAACCCCCCAAAGTCCTCCGGAACTTCAATTTTTTCCTTAAAAGCTCCCTCCCCATCCGTCTCGACCGTGGCAATGATGTTTTGTCTTTCCTGGTGTTCGAAACCAAGAAATTTTTTCCAGAGAACTCCGTCCGAATTTCTCTCGATCTTCCAATCGACCGAATGAGTTCGCCAGAGGAGTTCAAACGTGGAGTCCTCCGGAAGGTCCCGCCCCGTTACTTTGACTTCTTCTCCGACCTTTGCTTCTTCCGGTTCGCACTTTAGTATGCCCTGAAAGCCTTCCTCCGGCGTCGGCATACTTCGAAGATCTCGAACGACCTCTTCCTCTTTCTGGGACTTTCCGGACAAAATATACCTCCCCAAATAAATAACGGGGGACTAATAGTTAGCCCCCCGTTACTATTTAATAATTAAGTTGACTTAGAATTATCTTTCTTCAATTGTTAAAGCATGAGGGAAAGTATCAACGTCCTTCTCCCCGAACATCTCCAGTTTGCCCATTCGTCCTTCATCGTCTTCAGCAGTTATCGAGTAAGTCATCTTCCCAGTAGGTACACCCGGAGATATCTTCCAAGCTCCGCCCCAGTAGTAAATTTTTGGGCTTCCGTCAGGTGGGTGTTCACTGTGATGCATATCTACGGTTTCCCCGTTCTCCAGTTCTACCTGCAGTTCAAGGCCTCTATCCTGGATTTCACCGTGGTCGTTTATCTTTTCCCCGGTTTCACCACTGAATACAACGGCGTGCCAGACTATCTGCTCTCCTTTCTTAAATGTACTGGTGAGGCCACAAGGAGCACCCACGGCACCCGAACCGCCCTTCACTACCTCGGCAACTATTACGTAATCCTGTCCGTTTGCCGCAGCTGCTTCAAAGTTGGTTACGGCGAGTGAGCTGAAAGCAATGCCGCCAACTGCCGCCGCTGCGCCCTTGATGAAATCCCGCCTGTTTAGACTCTCGATTAATCCTTCCTCTTCATTCTCCGCTACTTCTGCTTCTTCTTTTAGTTCTTCAGTCATTTGTAAAACCCTCCGTTAGGTGTAAGATTGTGAAAAAGCCCTCCAAATTTACAGCTTCAACGAGATGGAAATTGACCACCTCCGGTCAATACTCGCCTAGCCCGCATCTACCAGAACACCATCACCAAAAACCGCTTTCATATCACGTACCGCTCTCCTGGCTCTCTCGCTCAACCCTGGATCGTCGTATTCGTGCGGGTAAAGTTCGTCGAAGTCCTTTCTCCTTGGCCTTCCGACCTCTTCGATTAGTCCCTGTTTTAAGTCCTTATAGGTCGGCCTTATGCCCTTCAGCGTTTCTTCATCGTCCTGCCATTGGTAGTAATCCGGTTCTTCATCTCCGTACAGGTACCGCTTTTCAGCCTCAACACGATTCTGGTACTTCTTCTCTTCTACTTTCGGGTGGTCGGAAATCACCAGATCAACCATCCATTCACTCGCCTTTTTCCAGATTTTTGCTCGGTCCGGTCCATGGGGTCCGGGTGACTCTTCCTTTTCAGTCAGAACAAAGTGAACCTCGGGGAGATCTATCTCCCTTTTCTCACCTTCATCATCATCGACCAGAAGTAATTGGAATAACCTAACGTGGCTTACCTTCAACCCATCCAGCAAACCGTTCGCTTTTTCGTTCTCCTCAGTCCGCAGATCTATATTTAACCCCATATCAGCCTCAATCATTGTTGATCAGAAGCGCTACGGCCTCAGCCATACCCCTGCATCCGTATGGAAAACCAAAAACCCTCTCAAATCGAGGTTCCTATCCGTTCCCACTTTCTATAACAATTGTAATCATTATAACGATTGTAGTACTCGTTTCAATGCTCGGTGCTGGTCCCAGACCCTAAGCTACCAACGTATAACTTTGATTTGATAACCCTTACACGGTAAGACCCATTTTACGAAGCGATATTCTTGTTGTAGTAAAAGGTGAACTTCGTTACTATATTAACAATAGGGTTAATGAACAATAGGTTTAAAACATTAGGTCGATAACTTCGGAAAAGAACTAGAGAGAAAACCCAGTATATATTACCCTGTTACCGGGGCTATTATTTCGAACACCAAATCAATTTTAGGTTATAACATTTACGGGTGATTTGTCAAACATGACAAATAAACAAACACAAGCTGCTCCTGAAGATAAATCCGACTCAGGACCTGCACCAAAACAGCCCTGCGAGGTAGCTATCTGGCACATAGTTCCCTGCATCAGGGCCTGTCTATCGAGGGAACTCGTCGAGATGGACCTGACTCAACAAAAGGTGGGAGACCTGCTCGGAATCAGCCAGGCCGCCGTTTCCCAGTACGTGGGGGAAAAGCGTGGCAATATCAGCCAAAGGAACCCCAAAACCTATCATATGATAACCAATCTGGCCGATGATCTGGCCGGAGGGGAAGTCAATGACCTGTCCCAGAGAATCTGCGAGATATGCCGGACCGTACAGCGGAACGAGAAATTGCTCGGTTACTGTGGAGTGCCCAAGGAACAGGTTGACCAGATTACAGTCTGCAAGGATTGAAGTTCCCTGAGGATTCAGGAAGCACTTAGACAACAAGTCATCAACTGACTACAGACCTTTTATTTACCTTCGATATCGCCGTCTGAACTGTCGATCCCGCTATTTTTATTTTTATCTTTAAAACGTCCTACCATCCGGGAATTTGGCAGGTCAAGCCTTCGGCTGGCTGTATATTTCATAACGTCGTGGTCTTGACAAAATTCTCTTCGGATTTATAATTAATTTAGCAGAGTGATGATAACTCTGCTAAAAACATAAACCTCGGAGGTGGCAAAAATGGCACTTCCCAACAACAGAAGAAGAAAGAGCTCTGACGATCAGGTACCATCTCCTTTTAGCAGCGGTGGCTTGCTGGACGAGCTCTTTAAGGACTTAGACAGAGGGTTCTTTGGTAGTTCTAGTCTGGGCCGGTTTGGAAACACCGATATATACGAAGAGAACGGAACTCTGCACTATGAAATGGAACTACCCGGACTCGGCAAGGACGACATAGAAACAAAGGTGAAAGGTGACCAGCTAATCGTCACGGGAGAGACCAGGAAGCGAAACGAAAAAGAGGACGCCAATTACATCCACAGAGGGAGACGTTACGGTAAGTTCAGACGAACATTTGGACTGCCCGAGAAAGTGAAAGACCCTGAGAAGGTATGTGCTAGCTTCGAGGACGGCGTACTTGACGTGGAGGTAGACTTGAGCGAATCGCTCACCGAAGAGGACACCGTCGAGATCGAAATCGAATAAGGTAACGGACCGGGTCTGCTTGAAGACCCGGTCACAACCGTTTTTTTTTTTTTGCGATTTTATTTTCCAACCTACCTTCCATATCACACCTGGTAATATTCATCCGTCCCACTAGTCCGATCCCATCATTGAATTTATCTCCCTATACTCCGTTCGGCCGGTTAGCGCAATCGAATCGTTCTGAGTTGATGTCTCAAGTCAAGAACCCCGCCCTCCGGGCGGAGCTTTCTTTTTACTAAATATTTGCTAAAATCTACCCGGAGGCCTTGAGATATGAAAAAGTTAGAGCAGGATAACCTTTCAGCCATTCGGAGGTTGAACCAGCGCGGGGGAAGGTTTTTAAACGTCGAGGACCTATTGGAGGCGGGAACTCTGAACCTGACCCTTATAAAGTTCTTTACCCGGAGGCTGCGTGCCGGTGACTCGCTTTTGACCGCCGCAGGCCCGTCAGGTACGGGAAAGACTACGTTGATGGGTGCACTGCTGAACCTGATACCGCCGGGGGTAGAGATCCAAA
>CAZWZR010000041.1:0-10537 GCA_964638365.1 uncultured Thermotogae bacterium
ATTTTGCTGAACGGTTCCCAAAGCTGTTTTTTTACACACAAAGCGCTACACTATGAGGTAATACCTGCGAGATGGAATTCTCAGGCTGGATAAGTTCACTCGGATGGAAACCAGGGGAAGAACTTGTTCGTCTTTTCCGCGTATTTCTGGTAGTCCTCGTCGTCCGCGTAATGTTCCTCCAGAAGCGGAACTCCAGAGACGAAAAGGAGTAGATAACCGATCGCGATTGGGCTAATAAATCCGGCCCATCCGAAGGAAACGGAAAACGTGAGTAGATATATTCCCCACCAGAGCAGGGCTTCGCCGAAGTAATTCGGGTGTCGGGTATATCTCCAGAGGCCGTCGGTCATGATTCTGTTGTCCTCGTTTTTCCGGTTCTTGATGAACTGATTTAATTGATAGTCCCCGATTGCCTCGAACCCGAATCCGATAAGCCAAACGGCTATCCCGACGAAATCCAGGATTCCCAGCCCCGGCTTCGTGAAGTAGTTAACCAGGATGAGGGGGTAAGATATTACGAGCATGAGGAAGCCCTGGACCATAAATATCCTGAAGTAGCTAATCAGGTACGCTCTGTCACCCCAGTCCTCTCGCATTTCCTGGTATCGGAAGTCCTCCTCTTTACCCCAGTTTCTCGACCCGATGTGGTAACCAAGTCGTAGCCCCCAGATGGAAGTTAACCCGGTAGCAATGATTCCGCGAAGAGTTAGCTCGGGAGCAAGTGATAGGGAAAGCGTGCCGACCAGGACGAACCCAAGACCCCAGGCAATATCAACCACTGAGTAGTCGGACCTGGCCTGTGCTATCATGTAGAATACCGTCATGTAAATGAAGACGGCCAGGACTACGATTGCGGGGGCAGGTAATGGGGTCATTCGGTTAAATACGATACTGCAACCGCGCCTATACCGGCGTGTGAACCTATTAGTGGTGAGATATCCATCGTGTAATCAGGCTCCAGACCAAGCTGGTCCTCTATCATGTCCGTTAATTTCTCGGCCTCGCTCTCGGCGCTGACGTGGCCGATGGCGTAGTCCTTTATCCCGTTTTCTTTATCGGCCCCTTCCATCATGTTCAGTATCTGTCTGTAGTTAGTGCTCCGAAATAGTGGCTTGCCGTGAAGTGCCGATTCCCCGTCTTCCACGGAGATGATCGGTTTAAAGTTCAAAATCCTGGCCAGAAGCCCTTTCAATTTGCTCACACGGCCTCCCTGAATCATGTATTTGAGGTCCCGCACGCTGACGAGAATCCTGCTTTTGTCGCTTAACTTTTGAGCCTTCTTTACGAGTTGATCTATTTCAGAACCGGATTCGATTTCCCGGGCCAGCTCCTGAACCACGAGCCCCAGGGAAGTTGAAAGCTGTTTTGAATCCACGACGCGTATTCTTTCCTCATCCACCCTGTTTGCTGCCTCTAGAGCTGCTTCGTAGGTGCCGCTTAACTCTCCGGACAGGTGGAGAGACAAAACCGAATCGTAGTGCTCAAGCAGAAAGGAATAAGTGTCCAAAAAGTCCCCGATAGACGGCTGAGAACTGGTAGGAAACTCGTCTTCGCTCCCCAGCTCCTCCAGCATTTGATAAAATTGCTCCGGTTTGATCGTAACTTTGTCCATGAACTGGTTGTCGCCGAAGTTGACCTTGAGAGGGACGGTATAAATTGGAAAGCTGTCGATTACTTCTTCGGGAAGGTCACAGGTAGAGTCAGTAACAAGCGCTACGTCGGTCTCCCTTTCGTAAGCGGCCTGGTGTTGTTTCTGCATGTCGTCCACTTTCTGATCGGCTACGATCCCGGTCTTTTCCAGCTGGTATACAAGCTGACCGGGGTTGTCCGTGTGGATATGGACATGGTATTGCCCGTTTCCACCTGCAACTACGAGTGATTCTCCGAATTGCTCCGCTTCCCTCTTCAGTTCTTCACTGTCGAGTTCATCCCCGGTTAAAACGACCTCGGTACAGTACCTCGGACCTTCCACTCCCTGACTTTCTTCTATACTGTGAGGTGAGGTTTCCCGGTCCAGGTCCTTTAACCGAGAAAATGACGCGGTACTTCCTTCCTTGAAGAAGGTCGATACCCCTTCTAGAAACAGGACGAAGCCTTTTGCTCCCGCGTCGACTACGTCCGCCTCTCTCAGTTCTTTAAGTCGTGATTTGGTTTCCTGCAGGGATTCCCTGGCACTTTCAAGCGAGTAATCGAGCGATTCCATCAGGTCCTTCTTACGGGATGTGAACTCATTTAGCGATCTGGACCAGTCCTTCATCACGGTCAAGATCGTACCATCTACCGGCTGGTTAGTTGCTTCGTAGGCATGATTTGCAGCGACTTTCATCGCGTGGGCAAATTCGTCCAGGTGGAGATGTTCTCGATCACCGGTCGCCTTGCTCATTCCGTTCAGAAACTGGGCCAGAATGATTCCTGAATTCCCCCGTGAACCCAGTAAAGCCGCCTGAGCCATATCTTTGGTCACGGTACCGACCGAGGGCTCGGGTTTTGAGGACTGTGCTACGGAACGGAGTGTCCGGGCCATGTTCTTACCGGTATCACTATCGGCCACGGGGAAGACGTTTATCTCGTCCAGGGATTTTCTTTTCTCGATGACCTTTTCCGCCCCTTTGGCAAAAGCGTTGTAGAGCTCCTGGCCATCAATTTTCTTCTTCTCTTTTATCTCTGTATTTTCTCTGTCTTCGATTGCTTGATTCATGTTTGATCACTTCAAAGCAAACTGCAATTCTTTCCAACAAAAAATTATACAACCCGGTCCGCGACAATTAAACGTTTGGTTAAGCTGTGCCCCCTGTTTAGGACCTATACCCCGGAAGAGGTCGTTCAGGAGAGATTGGTCCGAACAATTTTTGCTGTTAAATCGTGTACTTCTCTGATCTTTCCCCTCCCCCTGTTTCGATCCTTTCCCGCAGCCGGCTGGATAGGTAGTCGATTCCCCATACCATGATTACGATCAACATGGTCATTACGACAGCCTTTGGAAAGTTCCATTTGTTAATATAGCTGTAAAGCCGCATTCCAATTCCCCCGCCGCCAACTATCCCGATTATCGTCGCCATGCGGACGTTGATGTCCAGCCTGTACAGGGTAAATGATAGATAAGGGTTGATGATCTGTGGAACTACGCCGTAAATTAGGACAAGTAATTTGCTCGCTCCCGTGGCCCGGATTGCCTCCAACGGACCTTCGTCAATGCTTTCCACCCTTTCCGAGAATAGTTTGGTCATATCGGCTACGGAGTGGATCCAAAGTGCAAGTACGCCGGGAAACGGGCCGGTCCGGACCCAGACTACAAAGATGATTGCCCAGATAATCGGCTGAATGGAACGTATGACACTGGCCAACCCACGAACCCCCGTGTAAATAGCTTTTGCGATTGGAGAGTTCATCAGGTTTTTTGCGCCGAGAAAGGAAAGCACGATGGCAAACGGAAGCGCGAGCGCTGTAGCCATAAATGCCATGTACAGCGTCTTTATAAGGAGGGTTACTCCTTCACTAAGGACGGACCAGTCCGGCTTGGCAAAGGCGGACCACAGTTTTAAAGTGCTGGGAAAGTTCTCTACCAGGAGGGTGAGATCCAAATTAATCCTGTTCAAAGCTACTACGAAGGCGGCGGCGAAAAATAGTATTGCTATTAGATTCCGCCAGAACGGCCAGGAACTTCTTTCAGGGATTTCCGTTTCTTCGTTCATACTATCTTCTCCCTTGCCTTGCCGCTTATGTAGTCAAGCAACCAGACCACCGTGGCGATAACTATGGTTACTGCCCCTACCTGATTCCAGTCCAGCTGACTCTTGTAGTAGAAGAAAAACCGTCCGATCCCTCCACCGCCGACCAGCGCGATTACTGTAGCCATCCGGACGTTGATATCCAGCCGGTAAAGCAGAAAGGCAGTATACTGTGGAATTACCTGAGGTACAGCGCCATACCTGATAGTCTGCCAGAAGGAGGCCCCGGTGGATTGGACTGCTTCAATTGGTCCTTTCTTGATCGATTCCACCTGTTCGGAGAATAGTTTCGCCAGGGCCGCCATCGAGTGAATAAGCAGGGCGAAGGTTCCGGCGGCTGGCCCCCAGCCGACCCAGATGGCGAAAACTATTGCCCACAGGAGGCTTTCCACCGACCGGACCACGTTGAAAAATGCCCGGGTCAAGTAAAAGATTCCCTTTCTGAACCAGCTTCCGCCCATGATATTTCTGGCGCCGAGAAAACCGAGAGGAGCTGCAAGCAAACCACCCAGCACCGTCGCCAGGTAGGCCATGAAAAGGGTATTGACCAGGCTACCCAGGATGGTATTGTTGAGCTCCGGATCGGGGTTCATAAGGTGAGTGAAATCCGGGTTTGATAAACCGATCCAGAGATGAGAGGTCTTCGAAGCTCTTCGGGCGATTACGCCGAGCTCCATGTCCGTAGTTAGCCAGCCGACCCAGAAGGTAAAGGTCACCAGAACGATCGCGGTAACCCCCCAGTTGGTCAGCGCCCAGGTCTTAGTTGGGGGTCTTTCCTCGCCCCCGATCGTTTTGAGGCCAATACTTATCCCGAGTTTCTCGCTTGCCAGAGCCCCTCCAAGAGTGCCTAGAACTGTCAAAGCCCAGCCCCAGGGTTCCAGCGTCAGGCTCCCGTACCAGTCAACGTACTGAGTATACCAGTAACTATCGAGCAGGAATATAACGGTGTAAGCGAGGTAACCCCAGAGCATCCAGTCCAGCAGCAGGGGTTTTGCTCGATCGAAGAGGTCAGGAAATGTGGACTTTTTCGGCTTCTTCACCGAATACCTCCTTGAACTTCTGGTCATCGATTCCCTTCGGGTGGCCATCGTAGACAATTTCACCGTCTTTTAATCCGATGGCCCTGGTACCGTATTTCCTGACCAGATCGAGGAAGTGCAGGCTTGTAATGACCGTCTTGCCCTGATCGTTTATTTCCGCCAGGTAATCCATGATCGTTCCCGAAGTCGCCGGGTCAAGGCTCGACACGGGTTCGTCGGCTAGAAGCAGTTTTGGGTTCTGCATCAGTGCACGGGCTATGCCAACTCTCTGCTGCTGTCCCCCGCTTAATTCATCGGCGCGTTTGAAGGCCTGTTCAGGGATTCCGACGGTTTTTAGTTTTTCGTGAGCGGACTGTTTCATCTCCTCCGGAAAGCGCCCCAGCATGCTCCTCCAGAAGCCCAGCTCGGCCAGCTGTCCGGTAAGTACGTTTGTTAATACCAGCGAACGTTCTATCAGGTTAAACCGCTGAAAGACCATGGCTATATCCTTGCGTATCTTCTTTAGTTCATTACTGGAAGCCGTTGAGACTTCCTTCCCCTCGAATTTGATGCTGCCCTCCGTCGGCTCGATCAGCCTGTTGATACAGCGGAGCAAAGTGGATTTACCCGAACCGGATAAGCCGATAACTACCAAAAACTCACCCTGCTCTACTTCGAAAGAGATATCGTTGAGTGCCCGGACGTCCGGCGGGTAAACCTTCGTCAGGTTGTTGATTTCAAGTTGAGGCAAGTATTTCTCCCCTCCATGGGTGAAAAGAAGAAAGAGAGGGCGGGCAAGCCAGGGCCCACCCTCTCCCTAGGTTTTAAGTATCAGTTATTCGTCATCGGGAATGGGATAACCGACCAGCTCTCGGTAACCGTCGTAGTAGTCATCGCTGATCCTCTCGACGTCGGTCCACTCGTAGAAGTTTGAGTCGCCCCATAGTTCGGATCCTTCTTCCGTTCTGATATGTTCGACTACTGCTTCGACTAACTTGTCCTCCATTTCCTTGGGAAAGTCATCCACGAAGGTCAGTGCATCGTTGGGCATCGGACCGAACGTGGCGACTACTCCTATTTCCTTGACAACTTCCCAGTAATCGTACATACCGGTATCACCGGCTGCCTGTCTGGTATCAAAGATCATACCCCTGAGTTCTTCCGGATAGAGTTTGTCGAGCGCGTGGTTCCAGATCCAGATCTCCGGATCGTCGCCGTACTCCCAGTCGAAGTAAACTCCATCTGGTGGGGTGGGAGGAGAACCATAAGAGGTCGCGAAGTCCCCTCGGCCTTCCAGCAGGGCGATAAGTGATGCGGTGTGTCCTCCACTTTCTACCTTGTCTTCTATTTCAACCCCGTGGTTGTCGAATACCTTGTTTGGAACTACGTAACCGGAGGTACTACCTACGTCGTTGTAAATCCAGGTTTTACCTTCCAGTGCCTCCAGGGCCCCTTCAGTTGTCGGATGATATTCCATCTCGTCCCTTGGAGCGTAGACGCTAGTGAAGTAGTACGGATACCCGTACCTTACCGCGGCGAGCCTGGGGTGGACTTCTCCGTCCGTTTCCTGGTAGAGCGTCGTATACTGATCGGTAGTTGGAGTTGCCATCGTGTCCCCGTCCGCGGCTTTAACCGCTTCTATCAGGGCTGCGTAATCGGCCGTCACGTGGGGTTCAATGTAGATACCCGTCATTTCGAACAGGTCCTTTGCGATCTCGTTTGCCACGTCCTCAATTACCGTTGCGTTAGTGGACGGTGGAAAAAGCCACTGTACCGGGTTCTGTTTCGTTCCGAGTTCCGCGCTCAGGGCGCCGAAACTTACCAAGCCGACTGCTAGAGTGAGAACAAAGACCAGCCTTAACTTTTTTAGCCGCATTGGGCTATCCCTCCTAAAACCCTTGTCGGGTTTGATCCGAAAGTTGACCCGAGGAAGTGGACAGTAATTTCTTCCCCGAGGAGAAAATTTTAGACTTCATTTATTTTATGTTAAATCTTTTCGGGCTCGCTGGCAACAAGTTATATTAAGAACGTGTTTGGTAGCGGATTCCGAGTATTATCTCGATAATTCGGGATGCTTGGTCTTTCGTGAGAAGAACCCCGGTAATACCTCCAGTTGAAAGAAATAATAATGACTGTATGAGATACATTCGCGGACGAGATTGTCTATACTGCTTTTCCAGATTTTATAAATTCTGGTAAATTATATAGAAAGTGCCAGGATACTCAAGACTAATGTATGAATAAAAAAGCCAGTGAGTGGTGACACCTCCTTCAAGTGGACTTTGTTGAGTTGATAGGTTCAGTCCACATTTTAAGAGTTAACCAGCCGATTCCTTCCCAGGGGGTGCCCTGGGGTTTGTTCGGCTAATTTTGGTTAGGGCTTTTTATCTTGTTTCGTGTAGAATAATAAGTAGATTAATCAATATTGTTGTTTTAAAGAGCGATTAACTTTGTTTTTTTAACTAAAACATCGGAAAAAGTGTAAATAAACCTAATTTATTATTGTTTGATACTTCTATATCATAATTGATATAATCAAATATGAAAACTTCAGACTGGAGCAAAATACTGGATTTTGCTCTACGCGGTTCTTGCACTAATCAGAGCAGAATCGCTTCAAATCACGCCGATGGGGATACACCCCTGTTTAACCTAAATTTTTCATAATCGAGGTGACATTATGCTGGATAAACGTAGTGTTATTGTAGCGCTACTGGCGACAGTTCTGACTGTGGGATTTTTGGTTCCAGCTGTAGCACAGGAAGGAGAGGTCCGGGTATTGCGTGGGACATCCGCGATGTCCGAGGCCAAGGCGACCAAGGCGAATGATATCACGGTCAGGAACGACCTGATAGAGTTCTCGGTTGGCGTTGATACCGCCGGGGCCTATGGAATGCCTCCTGGAGTAATAGTCGATGCGGGTAATCAGAAAACCGGAGACATGGTCGCGACGTTAGGTTTTGTTGCTAATAACTTCGGAGAATGGGTCAACTATACCGATATAGAGGTCATCACGGAAACCCCGGAAGAAGTAGTGGTCAGGTCCAGTGGAAACTGGCAGGGACACGAGAACGTAAAGATTACTACCTGGTACACGCTGAGAGCGGGGGAAAACCACATAAATCTCTACACTACCGTGGAGAACGTTGGAGAAACGGCTCAAGAAATGGTTACCGGTTACGGCGTTTCGATGAGCGGCATGCAGACCTACCTTCCCGGCTACGGGGACGTCACGTCCGGCATGTACAGCCTCAAGAGTGCCGATACCCTCCCGCTAAACTGGGTCGGGGGCTATAACGAAAACAAAGGTACCTATGGCTTCTACTTCGAGGAAATGACCGACTTTACCGCTTCCGATACCTGGGTAGATCCGTTCAAGGTAATTAATCTAGAGCCCGGTGATAAAGTCATCGAAGAAGCGGACTTCTATATCTGGGAAGAAAAGGACGTCTCCAAGCCGCTGGCGACTTACTACGAGCTCAACGACATCCCGACCGGTACCCTCCGGACGACCGTAGAGGACTCCGAAGGAAACGTCGTCCCAAACCCCTACGTGAACGTCAAGCAGGATGGGGAAAACATCGTCACAGTTCAGGGAAACGAAGAAGGGGTCGTGGAACTCGAACTGGCGGAAGGTGACTACACCTTAGATGGCGGGCTGAAGAGTTACTCAGAGAACGACCCTGTCGAGTTCTCAGTAACTGCCGAAGAGACGAACGAACCGACTTACGACAAAGTAAAGGTCCCTGGGACAGTAAACTTCAGTACCATGATAGAAGAATCCGGTTCTACCCCCGCTCAGGTGCTCGTAAATAGCGATGGAAAGTTCAGAGAAACGATTTACACCGGATTCGAAGGTGAAGCTTCGATGACCCTGCCTCCAGGGGAGTATACATTCGACCTGGTCTACGGCGATAACTTTACCACGCACGAGATATCAAAGGACGTTCAGGTCGATCCGGGAGAGGAGGAGACCGTAAGTGCCACGTTCGAGGAAGTCTTCCACCCGAACGAGGAAAACTATTACTCCTCCGACCTTCACCACCATTCCAACATCCTGGACGGAACGACTCCACCCGAGGATCTGGTTAAGTCCTTCCTGGCATCTGACCTGGACCTCACGATTGTAACTGACCATAACAAGGTAGATAGCCACGAGGAGATAAAAACTCTGTCGGATGAGCACGGCTTGCCCTTCATGCCGGGAGTCGAAATCACCACCCAATCCTGGGGTCACTTCAACGCCTTTCCGTTGAATGTGGGCGAAAACCCGATTTACACCGGCGAACCGGCCGAATTCTTCCAGGATGCCAGGGATAAGGGTGCCAGCTTCATTCAGGTCAATCACCCGAATTCCAACGGCAGTTACTTCGACCGGACGGTCACCCTCGGAGAAGACGGTCTGGAGCTCAGCGATGACTACGTAGGTAGTTACGACGGAATAGAGATCAATGGATCATGGGGCGACAGCGATAAGAAGACGCTCCAGGAAACTTACGAATTTTGGAATCGGGGGAAGAAGTACACCACCGTTGCAAACTCCGATACTCACAGCATCTGGCAGGACTGGGGTGGCTCCGGCGCACAGCGTACCTACGCCTACGTCGACGGAGAGTTGACGTCGGATAGTTACGTCAAAGCACTCGACGAGCAGAAGGCATTCTGGTCCTACGGTCCGCTCGTTTACATGGAAGCAAACGGGAAAGTGCCCGGTGAGGCCGTTTCAGATGACACCGTAACGATACGCGCGATGCTCAAAAGCACCGACGGTCTGAAGGAAGCTACCCTGATCAAGAACGGCGAAGCCGTAAAGACCTTTGAACTTCACGGAAATAAATACGTAATCGGTTACGCCAGGCAGGTAGAAGGAGATGGCTGGTACGCACTCAAGGTAGTTGAAGAAGACGGAGATATGGCCCATACCAACCCGGTGTGGTACTAACCAGAAAATCAATTAGATAATAGTTATTAACCTGACTGAAATAGTTAACGGCGGGGGCTTCTGCCCTCGCCGTTTTTTTATCCTGGGCCTCCGGTTGATAGACCTCCTGCTCCTATCCTGATTCCTTTTGTTTTTTTGAATTTAGCCCTGTTCGGATCGTGGCTCTTCTAGATATGAGGTGAAAAACCGGGGCGGAAGCCAAATTGGTGAGATCAATTAACCAGTTCTATCTCCTGGTAGTCCGGGGTGATGAGTAGATCGGCCCGGCTTTTATGGGAGGAAATGATTTCGTGTTCCCTCTCTAAAACGTTCTCGACGAAGGGCTCCAGTTTGTCGCGCCCCCGTCGCTTCCTGTCCTCGTAGGTCCCTTTGTAGTCCCTGTCTATGAAAATCCTGAAATCAGTAAAATTTAGCTTGGTAGTGTAGGTTCCTTCTGCCGCTAGAACTCTGTATTGACCTACTTCTTTTACTTCGGTCGTGATCTTATCCGCGTCGTAGTCCACCAGTGGCTTATAGATTGAGTCGGCGTTTTTCTTGAAGGACCGGAGGTTGGAGTCCAGGAAGTCCAGCTTTACTTCGTAGGTACCGACCTGGTCTATGTTCTTCTTCCGCATTTCGTGGTTGGTCTTCGGCGGAAAGACGAAGTAATCGTCCTGCTGGAGGATACCGGTGGGTAGGTCGTTTTCCCGGTTTAATCGAGCGAGTTCTGCAGCCAGCTCGGACTTCCCGGAGCCGGATTCCCCGGCAATGGTTACCACGAACTTCTCCTCTCCTTCGAACCTCTCCTTCAGAATTTGCGAGATCTCCCTGGCGCGGTCCGTATGAACGTCTTCTATTACGAGTTCGTC
>CAZWZR010000042.1:0-10446 GCA_964638365.1 uncultured Thermotogae bacterium
GAGCACGATAGACCTCCGGCGCTTCACCTGGCCCGAATAGTTCTTCGAACTCTTTCTCCAGCCCGCTCAACTCCACCGCCCCGTTACTCATTGGGTTTGGGCTCCGCTTCTTTTAGATCAGCTGCCATCTTCTCGGGTGAAATTGACGAGATAAAAGTGGATGTCCCCGTCTCCACACCCGCTCGGTATTTTATCTTGTCTTCCGCCCGCTGGAGCGAGTAAAACTCCAGGTGGAAATGGTAGGAAGGATAATCGCCACCATCCACTGGAGCCTGGTGAAAGCTGGTTATGTAAGGAAAATCTTCAATCGGAAACAGGCTCCTGTATCTATTCAATACCGTCTTTATACCCCGAGCAAGTGACCTCTCTTCACCTTCTTCCAGGGATAGCATCGTCTGAAAATGGCGCCGGGGATAGAGGTGGACTTCGTAGGGAAACCTGGCGTAAAAAGGAACGAAGGCAAGAAAGTCCTCGTTTTCCCAGATTATCCTTTCTCCGAATTCCTTTTCCTTTTCCATCACACGGCAAAACAGGCACTCGTCTTCTTCTTCGTAATGCGACCTGGCGCTTTCCAGCGATCGGCGGGCGAGCGGCGGTACGAACGGGAAGGCATAAAGCTGCCCATGGGGATGATCCAGGGTGACTCCTATCTCCCGTCCCCTGTTCTCAAATATATACACGTAATCGATGAATTCTTCTTTCGACAGATCCGCAAATCTATCTTTCCAGACAGTTACCAAGTCGTCAAGCCTATCCAGGCTCAGATCTACCGGAGGTACGTCGTGATCCGAAGAGTACAGGATGACTTCACAGACCCCTTTGTTTTCACGAACCCTGTAAAGTGAATCCCCCTCAAGGTTGGGCTCCTCCGGCTGACGCTCGAGCGAGGGGAACCTGTTCTCGAAGGTAACTATGTAGTAGTCATCCTGGGGCACCTCCAGCACGCCGGGGCAGAGCGGGCAGCTATCCTCCGGCAGGACGGGCCTATCCTGTCTTTTATCCGAGATGATGTTCCAGCGTCTGAGTATCGGGTTCCAGCGAAGTTCCGGCATCATTCCCCCTTAATATCGGCGTTTTTCTCGTAGTACACAATTATTCTTCCGTCGTCCTTCTTGCATTTTTTCTTTTTCAAACCATCAATTTTCTTCTCTTCGCTGAGGGTATTCATATTCTAAACCTCTATATTACTTCAACTTTTTCTCCGGTAATTTCTCAACTCAGTTTTACCAGCGCTCAAACTTACCCTTTAATCAACTAACCTTATCTTCAATCATTCCACCCTAAATTCAATCACGGTCCGCGTTTCGTATTGTTCACCCGGCTTAATCACCGGGTCGGGAAAGTTCTTCTGATTTGGGGCATTCGGAAAGTTCCCTGGCTCAAGGCAGAGTCCGAACCGTGGACCATAAGCAACCCCACCTTTTCCGGTTAACCCTTCTCTCAGGTAATTGCCCGAGTAAACCTGTAATCCCGGTCGGTCGGTCTTTAGCTCAAGAGAAACCCCCGAAGTGGGCGAAACCAGCTCCGCCGCGGGATCCAATCCTTTCTCCAGGACGAAATTATGATCATAGCCTCCTCCGTACTCTAGCTGAGGACTTTTTTTACCCAGTCCGCCTCCAATTCGCCGCGATTCTCGGAAGTCGAACGGCGTCCCTTCGACCGATTTTATCTCTCCTGAAGGAATCCCTTCCGGATCTACCGGCGTAAAACTTTCCGCATTTACGGTCAACCGGTGGCCGTTTATCTTCTCATACATGCCTGATAAATTGTAATAGTTGTGTTGAGAAATATTAACTATAGTTTCGCGGTCCGTAGTTGCTTCAAAGGTAAATTGGAACAGGTTATCGTCGGTTAGAAGGTAAGTTGCTCTGACGCTCAAACTGCCCGGGTAACCCTCTTCACCGTCCTGGCTCAGGTAGCGCATTACCACTCCCGGACCTCGCTCCGTCTCTTCGGGCTTCGCCCGCCAGACCCGTTTGTCGAACCCGAACTGACCACCGTGTAGATGATGATCCCCCTCATTCCGGGTAAGCTGGTAAGACGAGCCATCCAGGCTAAACTCGGCTCCCGCTATCCTGTTGGCGTAACGGCCAACGATCGCCCCGAAGTAGTGCTCGTCCTCCAGGTAGCTCTCTAAATCATCAAACCCGAGTACTACATCGACCGGTTCTCCCTCCGGCCCAGGAACCTTCAGGGAGGTCACCCGTCCGCCGTAGTTGGTAACTTCCAGGGTAGCTCCCTGGTCATTGGTCAGCCTATAGAGCGCTATAGGCTCTCCTTTATCTTCGCCCCAGCGTCTGGACTCGATCAAACTTTTACACCTCGCGGAAACCCCCGATTGAGATGATCGTGGTTCCCACTATTCCGTTAAATAGTCAGGAATATATTCGCTCTCGGTCGCAAAGAGTTCTTCCGCCATATCTCTGATCCTCGAAGGAGTAGAGACTGCCGCCGTAAGTGGATCCAGCATAAATGCACGCACACCTGCTTCCCTGTCTTTGTTCAGAATCGATTCAACGGTTAATTTATGGACGGTCATGTTTGAGCGGTTCAACCCCGCAAGCTGCTCAGGTAGGGCGCCAAATTTACAGGGGTGAAAGCCGCCTCCATCCACGAGAGTTTTCACTTCGACGATTCCGTCATCCGGCAGGTTATCTATTAACCCATTATTTGGGAAATTCCCGTAGATTACTGTCTCCTGGCCGGTTTCGTGAGCCTCTATGATATGAGAACCGTACTCGTGACTCCTCTCTTCCGGGTCGAAATCCTCCAGACCGGGTGTTCCTTCCGTAAGTTCTTCCGGTATTTCTTCACCGTTTACCCATTTCTTTCGGAATTCATCCAGTTCTTTCCGCCAATCCGGCCAGTTTCTGGAATAGAACCCGCTCTCTCCTCGATACCCTTCCCGACAATACTTATCGATAAGGTCCGGTTCCTTTCGAAAATAAGGTAGGTATTCGGAGAAATGACCGCTGGATTCAGTGACGAAGTAGCCAAACTCCTTCGTCATCTCGAATCTTATCGGGTCCTGTTCGTATATTGCTGGATCTTCAGCTTTTCTCAAAAGGTCTGGATAGAGGTCCCGACCTTGGTGCTCGAGATTAGTAAACCAGCTCATGTGGTTTATCCCCGCGCACTCCCATTCCAGTTCTTCGTAGGGAACTTCCAGGTAATCCGCTAGCTGTCTGGAGGTTCCCTGAACCGAATGACAGAGTCCGACTACTTCCATATTCGAGGCCCTGTTCGCAGCCATGGTCATCATGTGCATCGGGTTAGTGTAGTTCAATACCAGGGCATCAGGGCAAAGCCTCTCCGCGTCATCCAGGATATCCAGCCATGTCGGGATCGTCCGAAAGGCCTTCATTATCCCACCCGGGCCCGTGGTATCGCCTATGCATTGATCCACGCCGTACTTCTTCGGAATCTCGTAGTCCTTCCTGACGTTCTCCGGGCCGGCGACTTCGATAGTATTGATCAGGTAGTCGCTTCCGGGCAGGAGGTCCTCTCTTCTCGTGGAGGCAGTGACTTCCCAGTCGGAACCGGTTTCCGAAATCAGCTTTTCGGCCATCTTTTTCGAAAGGTCCAGCCTTTCCCTGTCAGTATCTATGAAGGCAAAATCCCCTTCCGCCAGGTTTTCGGATAAGGCTATATCACGGACCCAGGCATTCGTGAAGAAACTACCGGCACCAATTATCGTGACCTTTGGTCCAGTCATTTGAGTCAATCAGCCTCCCTCGGATCGTAAAAATAGTTTTCCGGGAACTTCCTCGTAACGGTTTCTGCCAGGGGCCTCTGGCTCCCGCCCTTTGGGGCCCGATTCTGAAACTACTTCTCCTTGAGTACCATTACCTCGAACCCTTCCACTTCCGTATCCCTGGTAAAGACCTCCGAACTGATCAGGTCCCTGAAGTCACCGTCCAGCTTGACGGACTTCGGTTCGGATGAATGGTTTACCACGAAAACCAGCTCTTCATCGTGACGGGGGTCAATTCTCTTCCTGACTTCGACCTCCTTCTCGCCCGTGAAAATCGGATCACAGCCGGACTCTTCCAGCAAGACCGAAACCAAGTCCCGGTAAAAATCCTCTTCCCCCGAAAGCCCGACGTAATAAGCTACTCCCCCGCCGTAATCGTTTCTGGTGACACCAGTGAAACCTTTGTCAGCGGGCCAGCCCGTCTCGTAATCGGCCATAGATTTCGCTTCTTTCGTCTCTATACAGTCCACCCAGTCAACTGCTTGATAGGACCTCCCGTTTCCTCGAAAGCCGGTCAGAGTTACCTCCGGTTTTTCCTTTACGGGGGTAAATTCATGGATCTCTATCCCGAATAGCTCGGACAATCGACCCGGAAAGGTTTCGTCCGTGACTTGGTTATCGAAATCCTTAATTCCTGCCCTGAAAGTCCCAACCAGGTGACCACCGCCCTTCACGAATTCCTCGAACTTCGAAACCAGGAACTGGTCGGCCATCGGCAGGACTGGCACTATCAACAGGTCAAGTCCGCTCAAGTCGCTATTTCTGGATACGAATTTTACGTTTACGTTGGCTTCGAAAAGTGCCCTGTAGTAGTTCATGATTTCGTCTTTGTAATCGATCGGCGAGTGGTAGCGGTACGTTTCCATGCTCCAGTTTTGTTCGAAAGAGTAGTAAATACCCACGTCAGCATCCACAACGGTCCCGTCGATCTCCTCCTCCAGTTCATCGAGTTCCTCACCTACGGATTTTATTTCCTGGTAACCGGGACTTTTTCGGGACCCGTCGTGCTGTAGCACCCCGCCGTGGAACTGTTCGTCTCCGAACCTACAGGGTCGCCAGCGGAAGTAAATTATTCCGTCGGCGCCATGAGCTATCGACTGATAAGTCCACATTCTGGTCTCGCCGGGACGTGGTGCTGGCGTGAGTTCGTCCCTCGTGAGATAGCTGCACTGTTGCTCCATAACCCAGAACGGTTCGTCCTTAACACCGTAGGTCAGGTCATGGCCGGCGCTGACTTCTTCGTAGGATTCGCGGATTTCCGTCGGATAGTGATCCCAGGCCGCCAGGTCAAGGTCCTCGGCCATATCAAAATGGTCGAAGTTGGGGAAGTGAGGCATGAAGTTATGGCAAACCCACTGGTCCCCCGCCTCCTCCCGGATCGAGTCGGCCTGAAATTTATTGTACTCGACGGTCGATTGGGAAAAGAACCGCTTGTAATCCAGGTGCAAAGAAGGATTTGGTCCTTTGCGTGGGTTGTCGTTTGGAAGCGGAATTTGATCCCAGTCAGTGTACTCGTGGCTCCAGAATACCGTCCCCCAGCGCCGGTTGAGTTCGTCAAGGTTCTCGTACTTCTCCCGTAGCCAGGCCCGAAACTTTTCCCGACAGTCATCGCAGTAGCAGACCGGATGGCCCAGTTCGTTATCGGTCTGCCATCCGATAACGCGGTCGTCTCCACCGTACTTTTCGGCCATATTTGATACTATCTTCTTCGTATGTTCTCGATAAACTTCGCTGTTTACACAGTAATGCCTGCGATGGCCCGGCTTCATCACTTGCTTGTCCTCGTTAACCGCCAGAACATCCGGATGCTTTTCCGTCAGCCAGGGGGGCGGAGCTGCCGTCGGCGTGCCGAGAACTACATCGAGGTCTCGATTCGCCAGAGTCTCTATCGCCCTGTCCAGCCAGGAGAAGTCAAAATTCCCTTCAGTTTCTTCGAGCTTCGACCAGGCAAACTCGGCCAGGCGAACCGTATCGAACCTGGCATCTTTCATCATTTCTGCATCCTGGGCCCACCTCTTTTCGGGCCAGTGTTCCGGATAGTAATCAACCCCGAAATGCATAAGACACCTCCTGCAGTTAGCTTTTACTTGCTTGACCCCATCATTAAACCCTGGATAAAGTAGCGCTGGAAGAGAAGAAATACGATTAGCGGTACGGCAGCGGCAATAAGCGACCCGGCGGAAATGATATTCCACTTCGAAAGATACTCCCCCTGCAGGGAAACGAGACCAACGGTAACGGGCCTAAGGTTGTCGCTCGCCAGCAATACCAGCCCCCAGAGGTAGTCGTTCCAGATCCAGGTAAATTCCAGGATGCCTAAGGCCGCCAGGGCCGGTTTGGTAAGGGGCAGGACGATCTGGAGGAATATTCTGAACTCGCTGCTCCCGTCCACTCGAGCCGCGTCGAGCAAATCAGTCGGAATAGTCCGGATAAAGTTTCTGAGGAAGAAGATACAGAACCCCATCTGAAACGCAACGTGGAAGAGAATGACGGCCAGATAAGTGTCGTAAATACCCAGGATATTGGAGATCTCGAACACCGGAAACATCATCATTTGAAACGGAATCATGTTACCGGCGATAAATACCCCCAGGACCAACTTGTTGTATTTGAAGTCGTATTTAGCAAGCGCAAATCCACCGAGAGCGGAGAAGAACAGGGCCCCAATCACCGAAGGTACGGTAATGATAAAGCTGTTGAGAAAGTACCGTGACATTCCACCCTGGTTCCACGCTTCGAGGAAATACTGGAAGGTAAACTCATCCGGCAGATTCCACCAGTAAACGTCCTGGACTACTTCCGACATCGACTTGAATGCCGTTGTCCCGGCAATGAAGAGCGGAAACAGCCAGAGCAACGAGACCACTATAGCAATAAGGTAAAAGCTTACTATCCATATTGCCCTATTCTTTGACATTAAAATTCGACCTCGGTTTTAAATATCTGGTAGAGGTAGATAAACACGAACAGCAGTATTATTACGAAAAGCACTACTGCCAGGGCCGAAGCATATCCCATGCTGTAGTTCTTAAACCCCTCGACGTACATGTAATTGGCGAGGACTTCGGACGAGCGAAACGGCCCCCCACGGGTCATTACGTTTACAATAGCAAACATCCGCAGGGATTGAATAATGGTGACAGCTACTGCAATTATCGTGGAAGGTTTTAACAGGGGGAGAATTACCTTCCAGAACCTCTGCCACCTATTGGCCCCATCTACTTTTGCGGCCTCCATAACCTCTGTCGGCACGTTCTGCAGGCCGGCAAGGAAGAGGACCATCGTGTAGGCAGTCTGGGGCCAGCAACCGACAACGATGAGCGAATAGGTCACGATGTCGGAGTTGCTAAGCCAGGCGACAGTCAAGTTCCCCAACCCCATAGCCTCAAGCGTGACGTTGAGGGCACCGTATTCGGGTTGATAAATCCAGGTCCAGATCTGAGATAGAACGACAAAAGAGAGCGTCAAAGGTAAGTATATGGCAGTTTTAAATATCTTTACTCCGGGCAAAGACCTGTTGAAGAACATCGCAAAAGCCAGTCCCAGCGGCAGGGGAACAAGTATATAAATCAGCAGCCACTTGATGTTATTGAAAAGAGCAGTAAAGAATATCGGGTCGTTAAACAGGTCCAGGTAATTGCTTATGCCGACAAAAGTAGGTGCCGTTAATCCATCCCACTGAGTAAAGCTGAGAAATATCGTGTAGAAAATCGGGGCGATAACCCAGATTCCGTACAGGATAACGGGAATTAGTAAAAATTTGAACGGAGCCCAGCGTCTCTTGTTCATGGTTTGCTAGACAGAAGGAGGGGAGGACGTACCTCCCCTCCTGGCTATCTAATATTCCTCCGTGGTTTATTCAAAAACTTTCTTTCTCTGTGCTTCCATGGCCTGCAGAATCTGATCCATCTGACCCGGATTGACCATGAACTTGACTATTTGATCCATCGCTTTGTCCGCCATCGCAGGCTTGGTATCCCTGTCGTAGAACTGTGTCACTTTGTCCGAACGGTTAATCATCTCTATTCCCTTTTGCACCATTGGACTATATTTCGACTGTTCGATGTTCCTGTTGGCGGCAATCCTGTTTAACTCGTCCGCGAAGAACCACTGCGACTTTTCCGTTGCGAGATAGTGCATGAACTCCTTCGCGGCTTCCGGATGGGGGGCGTTTTTCGGAATCATGTAGCCGTCAGTTGGGGTCTCTTCAGCTATTGGTACACTGGCATCTATAATCGGAAATCGGAAGAAATTCAGATCCTTCTTGACTTTTTCGTCGGAAACTACGTCCTGGATGAACTGTCCCATGAGATACATGCCGGCGTCCTTGTTAAACAGGAATTTTGCCCCTTCCTGCCAGGAATAAGACGTGTGGTTCTCAAGGAAGTAACCCTTATCTATCAATTCCTTCCACTTTTCGAAGACATCCCTCACTTTCTCGTTAGTGTATTTGACTTCACCCTTCATCAACTTCATGTGGAAATCGGCACCGTTGAGCCTGAGATCAAAGTAGTCAAACCAGGCGGCCGCGGTCCAGCGGAACTTTGAACCGATACTTATTGGCGTATAACCGTTTTCCTTAAGTTTTTCACAGACGTCCAGGAACTGCTTCCAGGTTACCGGCTCTTCAAGGTTCAGCTTATCGAATACGGACTCCCTGTACCAGAAGCCGTACCAGTACCAGGACTGCGGCAGGAAGTAAGTCTTTCCTTCAAACTGTGAGATGGACTTAAATGCTTTGGGAAAGTAGTCCTCAAAGCCTTTCCCTTCGCCCCATATATCATCGAGAGGCATTATCAAGTCCTTATCGACAAAGGTATTTGCCCTTTCGCCGGCAAACCAGGTTACGATATCCGGACTCGCGTCTTTCGATGGAAGCCAGGTTCTGATGAGCGTCTTGTAATCTTCGTGGGGGTAAGTATTAATAGTGACGTCGTAATCCGGGTGTTCCTCTTCGAACCTCTCCACGAGCTTCGCCAGCGTCTCTTTCGGCGCCGGATCGGCCATGTAGGAGTTGATAACTACTTTCTTATCCGCCCCTAGCGCGGCCAGACTAATACCCATTATGAACGAAATAACTAAAATCGAAACGACTAAATTGCTCGACAGTTTTTTCATTTTATACCTCCTGAGTTTTTCTGTATTAGACTTCCCCGCTATTAATAAGTGTCGCGTACGGACTTTTCGTGCTCTATCACCCCCATGGATGTTCTACGAGCTTTGCCTAACTACCAGCTCGGTGTCCAACTTTTCCTGAATGAGACCCTTATTGCCTCCCTTTCCGTCAATTACGGCCTCAAGTGCATGAAAGGCTCGTTTGCCCAACTTTTCTTTCGGGATTCTTACCGTGGTCAGAGGGACTTCCAGGCAGGAGGCAAAGAGTACATCATCGTAGCCAACAACCGCCAGATCTTCCAAAATCTTTAAGCCTTTTTCCCTGGCAGCTTTGATTACACCCATGGCTACGAAGTCACTGTAGCAAAGGACAGCAGTGGGCCTATTGGAGGCCGAAATAAGTTTCTTACCGGTTTCGTAACCATCGGCCATCGTCACGTTACCTTCCAGAATAAGCCGTTCAGGTGTAGACAGGTCATATTCGTTCATCGCCTTACGGTAACCCCTGAGCCGCTCTCTGGAACTTGATATGTGGTCGGGCCCGTTCACGATCGCAATCCGTTCATGGCCGCGTTCGATCAAATGTTCCGTGGCGGTTCTTGCTCCCTGCACGTCATCAGTTACCACGTAATGGGTATCCAGGTCCTCGAAATGACGACCGAGGAGGACAAAGGGTAATTCCGACTGCTTGATATCTATGATGGTTCCCTGGTTCGTCTGGACCGGAGTAATTAACAGTCCGTCCACCTGCTCGGATAGGGTGGTTTGAATCGCGGATTGTTCGTTTTCGTATTTCTCGTCGGTGTCCTGGACTATTATACTGTAACCTTCCTCGCGGGCTGCCTTTTCCACACCCTTGAGTAAAGCAGAAAAGAAGGGATTCATTATATCCGCTACTATTACTCCAAGAGTGGAAGTCTTGCTCGATCTGAGACCCTGAGCGAACCTGTTTGGCTGGTAGTTGAGTTCATCTGCGAGCTGAAGAATCTCTTCTTTGGTCTGGTCGTTGATGTCGGGTTTGTCATTGAGGGCTCGGGAAACGGTGTTGATCGAGACACCGGCGCGCTCGGCGATATCTTCCATCGTGACACGGTCCAAGGCAATTCCCTCCTTTTGCTTGAACGTTAACGTCAACCTTACCATTAACGTTCACGAACAATATAACGGATTGTAAAAAGAGTGTCAAGGAGAATTAATTCAACTAACAGAACCTTGATTTCGACTGATCCACGACGGATACCAGGGTAGTTATTCAAATCCCCTTAGATAGGAAAACAGGGGTCCCGTGTAAGGATACGGAACCCCTAACTTAAAGCGGAAAAATATATAAAGGCAGGAAATGTCCCGGCAAGCCATTGTGCAGCGGTCCAGGCAAAAGATGTGGTTATCTTATTTGAGTTCCACCCATTTCTCTTTTTCAACCGACTCCCGGATTGCTTCCAGGACTTTAGCGTTATTTATGCTATCCTCGGAATCGACCAAGGGACTCGTACCTTCCTTAACTGAATTCACCAGTCCTTCAACCTCAAGGGCGTATTCGTTAACTCCTTTTAGGATCTCCTTTTCCGTCACGTTGC
>CAZWZR010000043.1:0-336 GCA_964638365.1 uncultured Thermotogae bacterium
CGGCTCCCAGTTGCGGCCTGCCGAAACCTCCACCTAGGACGTAACCAGGAACCTCGTTCCAGTCTCCCCAGGTAGTCTTCTCCCAGTTCGAGTCGCCCCCCTCGATTTGCCGTATCTCCTCCAGGCTCTGGACATCCGGCAAACCACCGTGGGTTGCCACGAGGTCTCGCGAGGAAAATACCAGAGGCAGTTTCGCGAGCAAGGTCTCGTACTTTTCCCGCTTTCCCGGGGTAAGAGAGCTCCAGAAATCAACCGGACCGAACTCCCTGAACTTCATACCCTCGTGGTTTCCCTGCAGCAGGTAGACTCCTTTTGGGTTATTCGTTTTCTGTTCTA
>CAZWZR010000043.1:346-10392 GCA_964638365.1 uncultured Thermotogae bacterium
CCACGTTCTCCCTCGACCGCTCGCCCCGGTCCACGTAATCGCCGAGGAAGACGATCGTTGTATCCGTATCCTGGTAGCGATCAAATACGGTTCGGGAAGCCTGAAGGTCGCCGTGGGTGTCACCGACGAAAACCAGCCTGTCGGAATCCTCCGCCGTTACGAGGTTTCCCTCGGACTTGAATGACTCTCTTAGTTCTTCAAAATCCACTTTCATAACATAAGATTTTAGCCCAGTTGCCGATTTAGTACAAATACTTGGTCCCGATTCTTTGCTAAATTCGTAAAAGATTATGCGAGTTCTGCGTTGGTGAAAGTGATGAACCCAAACCATATCAGGTCGAGTTCTCTAAGAGATCGCCGGAACTCTCAGCCTTTCCCGGGGGAGCGCGAGAGCCGGGGGTCGAGAAGATCTCTCAGCCCGTCGCCGACCAGGTTGAAGCCAAGCACTGTAAGGACAATGGAAATCCCCGGAAATATAGCCGGCCACGGGGACCGAGACATGAAGGTCTGGGCCTGCTTGAGCATCAAACCCCAGGAAGGGTGAGGGGGTTGGATTCCCAAACCGAGGTAACTCAGAGCTGCTTCAGCCAGAATTGCCAGGGCGAATTGCGTAGTTGCCTGAACGAGGATCGGAGAACTTATATTCGGCAAAATGTGTCGGCTGACTACAGTGAACTCGGACCGCCCGGTGGCTCTTGCGGCCTCGACAAAACCCCTTTCCTTGATCGAGAGAAAGCTACCGCGGGTTATCCTGGCAAATATCGGGATATTGAATAGACCGATGGCGATCATCGAATTGGTTAGCCCGGGTCCAAAAATTGAGGTAATCAGGACCGCTGTAATGACCGGAGGAAAACCGTAAAAAACGTCCATGACGCGCATTATAGCCGAGCCCCCCTCTCCACCGAGGTAAGCGGAAAGAGAACCCGCCGGGACTCCCAGGATAATTCCCATGGATACGGCAAGCAGCCCGACGTATAGGCTGTTTCTCGATCCAGTGACGACGCGGCTGAATACGTCTCTCCCGTACTGATCCGTACCGAACCAGTGGGATCTCGATGGGGGTAAAAGCCGGTCGCGAATATTCATGCTGGATGGTTCGTAAGGTGTCACGATGAAGCTGCTGACTGAAGCTATCAGGACGAGAATGATCAGGAAGCTCCCGATCATCAGGTGCGGAGATGCCCATTTTTTTGGGAATTTTCGGGAACTCGCCCCACTTTTCTCTTTCGTCGTCGTCTTTTCCGGCCTCATGATAACCTTATCCGCGGGTCCAGCCAGCTGTAAGTCAAATCGACCAGGAAATTAATTAATATTATTGCTCCAACCAGGAGCGTTACTATCCCCTGTACAAGCTGGAGGTCGCGTTGCTGTACAGCCAGAATCAATAGGCGGCCAAGGCCCGGCAGGTGAAAGACGGTCTCAACGACGACCGCTCCCGCGAGCAACTGCCCGAATTGAAGTCCGATGAGAGTAAGGATCGATATTAGAGAGTTACCGAGGACGTGCTTGTAGAGAACCTTGTTTTCCCTGAGTCCTTTGCCGCGAGCTGTCGAGACGAAGTCACTTGCCAGTACGTCCAGAGTTGAGGACCTGGTCATTCTAGTCAGGGCTGCCGATTGAATGAGGGCAAGCGTTGAAACCGGGAGAACCAGGGATCTGATTGCACCTAAGGGGTCAGAGCCCCAGCCGGTAAACCCCCCGGACGGAAGGAGATTTAGCCTGACGGAAAACAGCAGCAGGCCGAGAATTCCCAGCCAGAAAGCGGGTATTGATATTCCTATTTGAGAGAAAGCTATTACCCCGAAGTCACCCGACCTCCGGTGATGTGTAGCTGCATAAGTGCCGAGTGGTATTGCGAGAATCACGGAAAAGAGGGTAGCGAGAAACGTCAGTGGAATAGTTACCCCAAGTCTCGACCAGATGAGATCCCCGACGCTCTTTTCGTAAAACACCGAGTGGCCGAGATTTCCGGTAAATAATCCTGCAAGCCAGCTCCCATACTGCTGATGGAGTGGTCGGTTTAACCCTAATTCCTCTCGAACTTCTGCCAGTTCCGCCGGGCGAGCATTTACTCCGAGAATTATCTGGGCAGGATCTCCGGGGAGTACCTTGAGTACTAAAAACACTACGAGCGAAACTATTAGGAGGGTTACAACGAATTCCAGTACCCTTCTGGCGAGGTAACCTAGCATCTTACCAAAATCCCGGTGTGTTTATTGCTCCCTCCAGACCTTTGTCACATCCACTACCGGTAACGGGTAGTCCTTCCACCAGTTCCGGACGTCCGATTTCATGGCCGGCAGGCTCGGCGCTGAGAAAAGAAAAGCAGAAGGTACGTCCTTGGCGATTATCCATTGTGCGATAGAATAAAGTTTACTTCTTGCTTCATCGTCCATTTCCCTTTCCGCGCGCCGAATTACCTCCTGAAATTCTTCGTCGTCGTACCGGAAATAGTAGTCCGGATTGGCAAAAATAGAAATATCGAAGGCTTCAGCATGGCCTATGACGGTGAGGTCGTAGCGGGCGTTGGTAAATACACGTTCCAGCCACTGTGCCCAGCTTATCTTTTCTATCTCGAGTTCTATACCTACTTCCTTCAGCTGATCGGCTACTACCTTTCCGGAACGAAGCGATAGGTCGTACGTGGCGGGAAGAGTAAGAGTTGCTTCAAATCCATCCGAATAGCCCGCACGTTCGAGCAGCTCCCTCGCCTTATCGGGTTTATGCGGGTAAAGCCAGGATAAGTCGACGTAATCTGGATTGGAGGGGCTCATCAGACTTCCGACCGGCTCTCCAAAACCAAACGCGGCACCTTCGAGCACTTCCTCTCTGTCGATTGCGTAATTGATCGCTTGCCTGACGAGCGAGTTCGAGAAAGGTTTGCGGGAGTTGTTCATCCCCATAATCACTTCCCAGGTGGTTACTCCCTCCAGTACCTTTAAAGAACTGTCTTCCTGGATATTTAAGGCGTTTTCCGGGCTGTTCAGGTATGCAATTGCATCGATTCTACCGCTCTTCAGTCCTGCTATTCTGGTACTGGGGTCACTGATGAATTCAAAGACGACTTTGTCAAGGTAGGGAAGCTCCTTATCGTAATAATCATCAAAACGCCTCAGGGTAACGCTGTCGCCCCGCTTCCAATCTACGAACTCAAACGGACCGGTGCCAACGGGCTCAGTTGAAGGGTTTTTTATCCCTCTGGGAAGAACCACCGAATCCCCCCTGGCCATGTTAAAGAGAAAGGAGGATCGAGGTGCGGAAAGTTCTATCTCAACTGTTAACTGATCGGGTGCCCTTATTTCCTCTATCGGCTCGAAGTACTCCGGGTTCGGGACGGTGACTTCTTGACCCCTGGCTCTATTCAAAGTAAATAACACGTCATCAGCGGTAAAGCTTTTGCCGTTATGAAAACGGACCCCCTCTCTCAGGTGAAACCTGTAAAGCGTTCCACCATCCTGTATTTCCCAGCTCTTAGCCAGAGAGGGGGCGACTTCCCCTTCCCTGTTGATCCTGACCAGTCCCTGGTAAACGTTGTTGTAAAGCACCCGATCGATGACCGCGGCGGTATTGGTTGATGGGTCGAGTCCGGGAGGTTCCGTGGGTAAAGCCACGGTCAGTTCTCCACCGGTTACAGGCTCCTCGCCCCTCACAAAGGGACTAATAGAGATAGCTGTCAGTAGAACAAGTACGGTGACCGTCGTAACTTTCAAGCTCGGGTAATTCATTTTTTCCTCCAGGTTCTCGTAATAGTGTTCAGTGCACCAGGATCTGTAAATAGTGAGAATGACTCATCTTAATTATTATCGCCGCTTCAATCCGGGCGGGTTCTTCCTTTTGTGTTCCGTCTCTTTTACCAGAGTGTAAGTATCATCCACCAGTCCCGGTTCCAGGTTCAGCTTCTTTTTGGCTTCTTCCGGCGAGAGCCCGAGTTCGCTTTTACAGTATAGGATTCTATCCAATTTTTCGTAACTCGCTCCCAGTTCCTCTTCGTCAGTCTGACCATCCCAGAGTCCTGCAGAAGGTGGTTTGTCAATGATCGTCTTTGGCAAATCGAGGTGTCGGGAAAGCTGTTTTACTTCCGTTTTGAACAGATGAAGGATCGGTGCGATATCCGCCGCCCCGTCCCCGTACTTGGTAAAGTAACCGAGCAACCATTCCGAGCTGTTACCGGTTCCGACTACGACCCCGTTTTTTTCGTTGGCAATCGTATAGAGGATCACCATTCGAATCCTGGCCTTTATATTGGCCTCGCTAAGTTCGGATAGGGCGAGAAACTCTCGGCTAAAGACTTCTACAAAATCGTCTATCTCGATAGTCCGGACGTCCAGGTTAAACTCGGAGGACAGCTCTTCTACGTCTCTCTTATCCCTGTCAGGCGTCGTGCTCTCCGGTAAAAAGACGATTTCGGTCCGATCTTTCGATAGAGCCTTTTCAGTAAGAACCGCAGTTAAACCCGAGTCTATCCCCCCGGATAGTCCGATTACCGCCGTGTCAAACCCGATCTCGCTTTGCTTGTCAGTTATAAAATTTTTTATTCTTTTGGTTTCTTTACCTGGAGCTGATAGCTCAATTGTAATGTCCGTCTTCATATTACTTTTAAACCCCCTGAAATGAAGGACTAGGTCTCATCCAGCTTTTCCTCGACCCTCTCCTTTCTCTCTACGAGGCCTTCTTTTTTCGATTGTAATTCTCCGTAATTTTCCAGTTGGACTTCGCCGGAGAGCTTGTTTTCAATTCCCTCCAATTTATTATTTATTATTTTCAATGCCTGGCTAAATTTTTCCCTGGCGGTTTTTTCGTTTCCACGGAAATTGGCTATATCTCCCTGCAGTATTAGGGCCCTGTCGAACTTTGGATCCTCGTTTAAAACCCATTCCAGTTTTTGCGATGCTTCCTCTATATTATCCTTTCTCGTCGCAATTATCGCCAAATAGTAGTTCGCTTTTATCTCTTGATCTTTCTTGGGATCCATTGAGACTAGTTTTTTGAGGTGTTCTTCCGCCCTGTCCAATTCTCCGTTGTTCATGTAGAGTGTTCCCAGCCGCAGGAACAAATCGTAAGGTTCAAACTGTCCCTTTGATTTCTCAAAGTATTCCAGGGCGCTTGCTTCGTTCCCTAGTTGTCTTTCGGTCAAACCAAGGAAGTAATAGGTATGCCTTGGTTGAAAGTCCAAAGAAGCACTCTGGAGAAAGTTTTCCTTGGCCAGATGAAAGTTGCCATAATTTAACTGTTCTCTCCCTTTTCCTCTAAGTACGTTTGCTCTCCAATCCCTGTAGGCAAAAACGGAGACTCCGATTACGAAGACGGTCACCAGAGTGAATACGACGTACCGGAAAACCCCGTCGAAACCGATTTCGTAGTCGGTCTCACCGAAAGCGGCTGAATTTAGCAGTCCCAGGAAAGCAACAAAGGCAAACGAGGACGCCGGAAGGTGAGAAGGAAAACTCACAGTAGAATGGACCAGGTATCCTAGCAGCCCGGCAATTAATGAGAAGCCGAGCAGCCGGGTCGAATTGGAATCAGGGCGGACTGCTCTGGTAAAGACGTTGCCGATTAGCAATACCAGGCTGGCCAGTATGGAAATCATACCAATTACCCCTAATTCCGCGGCGAACTGTACGTACTCGTTGTGTGCCTGAGCTCCTCTGGGTATGTGGCCGCCGAAATTCTCTCCTTTATCCGAGTTCAGAAATTTAGCCCGGTACTCCAGGAACTTGATTTTGTAGTTACCTAAGCCTATGCCTACGAAAGGGTGGTTCTTGAACATTTCCCAGCCTATGTGCCAGTCCTCAATTCTCGCCCCACCCTTTTCCAATAATTGTCTGTATATTGGTCGAATAACTGGCGTAAAAACTCCCCAGGAAGCTCCATCCGACTCCGATTTGGAAAACGAGAGTACGGAATTGATAGGACCCGGTGCGGAGGCGAAGAGATAAGCCAAAATTAATATGATTACTACTGCTAGAAAGGTAAATTTAATCGTTCGGGTGGGTTGAATGGGCTTAAAGTAAAGGGCTAGAGAGCCCAGTACTGTAAAACTGATTATCAGGCTAAGCCAAGCTCCTCGAGCACCAATTGGAAAGAGAAGAAAGAAAAAAAGTCCTAAACTAAGAGACAGGTATATTTTCAAAGCTTTTGAGTGTGAGATGAGTATTATTACGAGGGTAGGGATAAAGAGATAAGCAATAAATCCGGCTAGGTAATTTTGGTTGCCCATAACGCTTATTATGTTAGTAGCGCTAGCACGAAAGCCGTGGGCTCCCCTAACTGCCCCGAAATATTGCAAAACCCCGTAGATAGTAGCTCCGACTCCGGAAGTGGTTAAAGCAACCAACAAGTTTTTAGCTTCTGACTCCGTCCGGATCGTATTTGCCACGAGCAAATATATAAGATAGAAATAAATGAGTAGCGCCAGACTCTGCAATACGACACCTTTACTTGGGGCATTAATCAGCGAAAGTAGCCCTGAGAGTAAAAGGAGACCCACCGGTAGGGATAATTTGGTCAAAGCGATATTATCATCTTTTACGAGTAGTTCGCCGATCCACAGAAGAGTTAAAAAAGAGATGTAAACAAAAGTATAAATTGTTTTGGTGTATCCATATTCCGTATTACCGAGGTAAATTACCAGAGGCATAGTCAGGGTGAAAAAGAGCAGTAGATATAGTCTGATTTTCCTGAAATTAGGAATGTACTCTCTGGCTAAATCAAGAATTTTTCCCTTATTCGAGACCATTTTGACCCCTTTATCGATGGAATCTTTTGGGCTCTAACAATCAATTCCCCCAATTACCTGTCTCTCAGGTGAAGAACCGGATAATATCCCGATAAGTTATGAATATCATCAGGCCGATCAGAATGAAGAAACCGACTGTGTTTATCAGTCCTTCTTTTTCCGGTGGAATTGGCTTGCCTCTGATAAGTTCGTAGGTGGCGTAACCGATCCGGCTACCGTCCAGGGCCGGAAACGGGACCAGGTTGATCAGGCCCAGGTTCAGGCTAATAAGTGCCACCATGAAGAATAGCGAATATAAGCCCTGGCTGGCGCTCTGACCAAGCAGGTTGGCAATTCCTACCGGGCCGGTGACTGCTTCCCCGGCTGCGACCTGCCCACCGATTATCATTTTTATTCCCTGGTAGGTCAGGACAAGAATCGTTCCAATCTGGCCAACCCCCCTATTTATTGCAGTTAATGGGCCTACCGGATCACGGATGGTATTCAGGGAAATTCCCGCAAATAGGTTCTCCGGATTTTCGGTTGTTTCGGTTAAAACTATTTCTTCTCCACCCCGGGTCAGAGTAATAGTTACCTCCTCACCACCCTCGAGGCCTTCGATGGAGTTTATCAGCGAGGCCATATCGTCTACCCCTTCGCCGTTAATTTCAATGATCCTATCCCCCGGCTGTACCCCGATCTCGTCGGCCAGGGAGCCATCCTGAACCTGGTTGACTTCGTTCGTCATTGCGGTTCCCAGCTGGACTCCAAGCATGTACTGACCCTGATCCTCATAATACTTCGGTTGTACGGTAACCTGGAGTTCCTGCCCATCCCTGAGGACGGTAATTGGTATCTGATTGTTCTGACCCCCGTCGATTGCGGTACTGATCTGGTTGCTGTCGAAGATGTCCTTATCATCTATACTCAGGATCTGATCGCCCAGCTCAAGCTTTCCCTTTGAAGGTGAATTGTCCATGAAGCCGTAAATCGACACCCTGGGGGTTCCCGTTGCACCAATAACCAGGATCATTATGAGCACGGCAGCGATGACGTTCATCGCCGGGCCGGAGACCGAGATCAGCATTTTTGTAAAAGGATGCTGGGAGTAAAACTTGCGATCTTCCGGGACTTTTTCGTCCTGTTCGGCCTCTTCACCGACGTCTTCTCCGGCCATCTTTACGTAACCGCCGAAGGGTATCGGTTTTACGGCGTAAGTGGTTTCTCTTATTTTTTTACTCACCAGGCTCGGGCCGAAGCCGATCGAGTATTCATGCACCCAGACCCCGGACAGTTTGGCCGAAATCAGATGGCCGCCTTCGTGAATTGCAATCAGAAAAGATAGTACCGCCAGAAATATCAAAACCGTTGTCATAGTGTACTCGCCTTCATTATCATCCCTTTATTTGTTTGTTTTCTTATCCTGTAACGGTCGTCTATTCGGTAGCCAACGACCCATATAATGCTCCTGCTATCACAGACCAGGGGGACCCTATCCCGGCGCTCGTACGGTACCTTGGCGTCGATAAAGAAGTCCTTGAGCTTTTTCTCTCCATCCATACCCAGAGGTCTAAACCTATCGCCCGGTTCCCTGTTTCGGACTACAATTGACCGTTCAACCTTACCCCAATCTACTACCTCGGTCAAACTGTCCGCGGAAAAATTATCCGGATTAAACTTCTCCGGGTCGGGAGTGACCTCGAACTGAAGTTCCATCTCCGCTTCCTCTAGCTTTAGCTTATCCTCGTGGTCTATTTGGTAACTGAAACTTCCCATGGTTTCCTCGGAGAAGTTTTTCACAAAACACCCCACTTCCCGGCGTAAAATAAAAGTAATTCCGGGAAGGTCGAGCCTCGTTCGGGCGGGTTTTTCCTCAAGTTTCTCGGCTACCTGTTTGACGTGATCGGAGTTTACGTCTTTCAGGTCTCCTTTTGCTTCTTTAATCAACTGCCTGATAGTTACTTTCTTTAAATAAAGGTGAGCACCGGAGAGCCCGTCTCGAGAGAAATGGACCCCGGGTTCATCTTTTTCCATCCGAATTTCTTTCCGGAGTTCGGCTGCTTTTCCCGAGATGAAGGATTGCGCCTCTTTTGCCAGACTACCCAGTCCGGTTAGCTTTTCTTTTATCTTTGGGTTGTAATTTCCTTCCAGTTCCGGAATCAATTCGTGCCTTATCCTGTTCCTCGTATAACCCGTATCACTGTTGGTCTCGTCCCTTCGGTAGTCGAGTGCTTCGGCTGAGGCGTAATCCTTTATCTCCTCCCGAGATGTCTTTAGCAGGGGACGTATATAGCTTCCGCGGACTTCCTCCATTCCGCCCAGGCCCCTGAGGCCCGCTCCTCGAATTACGTGCATGAGGATCGTTTCCGCCTGGTCGTCTCTGTTGTGACCGAGGGCGACGTAATCGGAGTTCAGGTCTTCGGAAACTTCGGAAAGAAATTCGTACCTGATTTCTCTGGCTGCCTCTTCGAGAGAGAGGTTTTTCTCTTCGGAGACCTCTTCTACGGGTCTTTTCCCGATTGTAGAATCCAGACCCATTTTTTTTGCTTCCTTCCTGACGAACTCGGCATCACGGGCGGATGCTTCACCGCGGATCCCGTGATCGAGGTGGGCTACGGATAGTTCTAGCTCGAATTCCTCTTTTAGATCGGATAGAACGCGTAGAAGAACCGTCGAATCGATCCCGCCCGAGACGGAGACCAGCACTGAACTGTCTCCAATCGAATGCTCTCTCAGGAAGTCTTTGACGTCTTCAACTACTTTCATTGTTAAAAAAAATTATAGCTTCCTCGGACTTTTAGAACAATCTAAAGCCGGTCCCGCATCTGACTTTAAGCGCAATATTCGCGCTATTTTTTAATTCACGGCGAATTTTATAACTCTGATTGTACAGGGCTAGGTGTTGATTTTAATGATGTTTGGAAAACGTGTTGCTTGAGCTGGAGTTGTTTTATGGTTTGTCATATACTGGGGACTGCATAAAAAGTCTGTTATTTGATGCAACTTGTTGCCTGTAATTCAAATTATAATTAAAATTCTTTATTAGCTTTGTAAGGAAAACTTATTGTCTTGAGCCGAGTCAATATGAAGTGTGTTAAATAGTTCTAATCTTTACTGGCTTTTTGAGCCCGACTTTCTCCTGATTTGCTTTTAGGGAGAAGTTTGTTTTTTGTAGATGTAATCAGGGTACCGGGCCGAGAAAATTCCAGCGACGCGGCGCATATGTCTGACCGATCCAGCCCAGCAGTCAATCGAGCCAAGTTCCTGGTTACGACCAAGATAATAGGATACACCCGACGAATAATAATCAGCAATTCTTAAGGGAAGT
>CAZWZR010000044.1:0-10375 GCA_964638365.1 uncultured Thermotogae bacterium
TCTTTCACCTCGGGAGAGTAATTTCCGCCCGGTTCGGGGGAAGAGTTCTTTTGGGGCCCGGAGGGACAGCTATCGCGACATTTACTGCAGGTAGCAACCTCTGCCAGGTGCCTGCAATAACGGTAGTCGTTAAGGTCGGACCCGGTTTGTTCAAAGTCAAAGAGATCAGTTAAAAACTCCCTCCACTGTTTGCCTGGATGGGCTACTCCCCCACTCCCGTCCTTTACGGGTTTTTCCTTGTCAAAGACTACGATCGATCTTATCGGCCCCACGAACCTTTCAACTGAATCCCCTTTTAACTCATCCCGAATAATCAACCTCGAGACGCCAAACTGGTCCAGTCCCAGGGAAACGGCGAGGCTTTTCTGGGGGAAGTTACCACCTTTACAGGGTCCGTGGGACTCCCCTTGCTTGGTTTCGGGGAGGGCTTCGCGGGAAAGTTCCTCTACGGTCCGGTTGTCCATGGCCACCACGACGTTATCATCGGTCACCAGGTCTATAGCTACCCTGGAGGTGGCCTTATCTATCATCTTGTTTACGTCCTCATACATTCTGGAAAAGATGTGAGAAGAACCGTTTTCCCCGACATGCTCGTTATAGTCATTGTCTTTATGTAGTCAACCCTAATCGGTCATTTATCGTGTGTTCTATTACTCACACCTTCTATGTGCAATAAGTTTGATCATCTCAGAAGCCTTCTGCGGTTAAACCTGCCTTATGCTCTCCTGCCTATCACTAGGACTTACAGGGTCACTCCCTTGAGGGAAGGCCCTCTCATGACTTCATCCAGGCTTAGGAGAGCAGGCAGGGCGCTGGACTCAAAATAGCCGATTCACCCCCAGGGGGTGCCCTGGGGGCTCTAGGCAAATTTTGGCAGTATATCAAAGAAAAATTTGTTCTCTGAGTTGAGATCAACCAAAAGCAAAAAAGCCCAGATGACTTGCTAATATCTTAGTTCCAATTCCTAGTAAAATTAGACCACCTACCATTTTGGCTCTTTGTCCCAATAAACCTCCACATTGTTTACCTATCCTAACTCCAATCAAGGAAAGAATAAAAGTGATTAATCCAATGAAGAAGACGGGAAGGAGTATTTTGACCTGCAGACAGGAAAAACTCACCCCCGTTGCCAGAGCATCTATGCTGGTTGCAATAGCCAAAAACAATAGAGTAGTTAAAGAAAAGGCTTCAATATTTGCGGTTTTTGAGTTGGGACTTGATTGGTCATTTCCGGTAAAACCCTCGTATAGCATATGACTTCCTATAATCGCAAGAAGTCCAAAAGCAACCCAATGGTCAAAGCTCACAATCATATCTTCGGCAAGAAAACCAGCATACCAGCCTATAACCGGCATAAATGCTTGAAAAAAACCGAAAAGCAAAGCTGCTGTGAAACCATTTTTCCAGGTCGCTTCTGGAGCGGAGATACCTCTAGTAATTGAGGCTGCAAAGGAGTCCATAGCCAAGCCGAAAGAAATTAAGATTATGGTTGCGATATGCATGTGGCTAATTTAATCTGCTGAGTTTTAAATATTATACCATCGTGGATTTGAATCTCAATGTATTGTGAATTTGAAAACATTCTGTATTCAATTCTCAAGGATATTTCTAAGTAATCAGGAGTTGTAGCGCTCGGAGTCAACACACCGCACCAAGGGACGAGGCTTGTAGAAAAACAACTTTAACGACGGACCTTGTTCTTCTACAAAAAAAGACCCAGCACTCAAAGCGTTGGATTTTTTGAATAAAAGAAATCTCGGAAACACTCATTTATACAGCGTTAAAATCCCTGAAAGATTAAATCAGCCCCTCTGAACGCTTAAGTCAATGGCCCCGGACCCTGGTGCGGGGCTATTGACTCTTTATTTCCCACCCAGTTACATAATCAGCAAAGTTCAACTCAACCCAAAAGTTTGTGCTCTCCCACTATCTCCTATATAGTACGATTGCCAGGGAGGTGATAAAGTAAGGGCAGGTATTAAATAACAATTCAAACCATTGGAGTTATCACTCATATTCAAATCTCAAAAAGCACCAAAGAGGGGGAATACCATGGAAGCAAGAAGGTTTTCCATTTACCTGCTGGCAGTCCTGCTGGTGGGTTCGCTTTTAGCCGCTTCACCAACCACATTGGCGGCAGAAGAAGTCACTATCGAAAAAATACAGTCCGAAAGAAACGCGGACGGAGCATCCGATTACGCCGAAGAAACCGTAACCACGACGGGAGTTGTAACGGCCGTGGGCGGCTCCGGCTACTACCTGCAGGATGGAGCCGAACCGTGGAATGGAATCTACATTTACGTGGACCAAACTCCCGAGGTCTCACCCGGCGACCAACTGGAAGTGACCGGTACGGTCACTGAGTTCCACGAACTGACGGAAATAGAGCCCGACTCTACTATCAAAATCGGTGAAGCGGAAATACCGGACCCGCTTGTCCTTGAGACCGGGGAAGTGGGTCAGGAAAAGTACGAGGGTGTGCTGGTACAAGTAGAGGGCGTCACGGTGACCTCTACCCCGGACGAGTACGGAGTATGGTCGGTGGACGATGGCAGCGGAGAAGTCGCCATTGATGGCTCGAATACTGGTTCCAATTATCAACCGGATTCGACAGAAGTTGAAATTGGCAGAATAACGGGACCACTTACCTTCAGCTACGGCGAGTTCCGGATTCAGCCAAAGAGCACCTCCGAGTCAGCCGGGGAAGACGAAGTTCCCGAGGTAAGCATCCACGAGATCCAGTCGAGTACAGCTGACGAAGGAGCATCTACTTACGCCGGACAGATAGTAGAAACCACTGGCACGGCAGTCGTAACGGATGACAACGGATTTTACCTTCAGGACGGCAAGGGGGCCTGGAACGGAATATGGGTCTATACCGGATCCAATCCGGACGTCGCACCCGGAGACCTCGTCAGGGTCAAAGGACCGATCGACGAGTACTACCAGATGACCGAATTCAACGATCCGAGCGAGGTCGAAGTAATCGGAGTTGGAGAGATCCCGGAACCGGTAGTAATTCCGGCCGACGAGGTCCGAGGGGAGAAATACGAGGGTGTACTGGTTGAACTAAGGAATGTCACCGTAACCGACCCGGCGGCGGGAGAGGGCAACTGGTACGTAGAAGACGAAACAGGGCAGCTCCTGATATCCGGTTCTCATCTGGGCGATGCCGCAACTCCGACCCAGGAAGGCCAGAACGTAGAATTAATCAGGGGGCCCGTTGACTTCAGCTACGGCGAATTCAGGGTACGACCGCAGGAAATAGAAGGATTACAGATCAGCTTCCCGAAACGGGGTAAAATAGGCGAATCGGTGACCTACCCTGACATGCCGAAGATAGACAAGTTCAGGGTCTTCCTGCTTGAAGACGAAGTCGAAGTCTCCGGAACCGAAACGGGCGTAGACCTTTCCTTCACCTCCATGGCAGCAGAAGAGCTCACGGTAAAATACGGGGTCTATAAGCCCGAAGATGGACCACAACTTCCGGAATATACCAAGACCAAGGAAATGACCTACGACTCGCCAACAAAAGACCACGAAGTTTCTCTCGATTTGGACCAGTTCGATCTAGACGAAACCGCCACTATTAACTTTCGACTGATAGTGGACGGAATTCCCTACGACGGTCGCTTCAGAGTTGAGCCCGGAATGGACTATTCCATCGTACCCTACGTAGAAGAAGGCCCCTTCGTCGATCTCGTAAAAGAAGAGAGTGCAGTCATCTCATGGGAGACCAACGAACCAACCACCGGAGAAGTCAAAGTAGCGGATGAGACCTTCAGCTCTGACGAGGCCAGGAAAAGACACGAAGTCAAGGTAACCGGGCTTTCTCCGGGAACCGAGATAGACTACGAAGTATCGGTTATGGATCCGGATTCGGGCTACAGCATGAGCACGAAGTCATATCATTTCGAGACCGAATCGGAGGCCGACCACTTCAAGTTCGCGTTCCTGGGTGACAGCCGTGGAGGTTACGAGGGTTCGGAACACACCGAAGGCCTGGTCAACTACGCAAATAGCACCAACTACGATACGATGACCACCCTGCTGGAAAGCGCTTATGAGCAGGGTATGGACTTTACCGTCTTCGCAGGTGACCTGGTAAAAGGGTACTCCAACAACGTGAAAGGGTTCAGGAACCAGCTACAGGCCTGGAAGGATACCGCCGAAGCGGTCGGAGCCTACATGCCAATCTACGAAGGAATAGGAAACCACGAACACCTTTATACGGCATACGACGACGGCAGTTCTTATGGTATCCAGTTCGACAAGGAAGGGGAAAACAGCACGGAAGCGGTCTTTGCCGAGGAGTTCGTCAACCCGAGGGCCAAACCGGAATCGGGGGATCCGATGGTGAGCCCCAAACCGGAAGGCGAGAACGCGCCGACGTACAGTGAAAACGCCTACTACTTCGATTACGACAACTCCCGAATCCTGATGATCAACTCCAACTACTGGATATCCACCAGCCCGGAAAAATACGGATCCAACCTCGAGGGCTTCATTCTGGAGAACCAGATGGACTGGATAGAGAAAGTCGTCGAGGACGCAGAGGAAGATCCGGAAATCGATCATCTATTCCCGATAATGCACGAGCCGCCCTTCCCGAATTCCGCCCATATTGACGACTCAATGTGGTACAGCGGCCAGAAACAGTACGTGCTGGATATGAGGGACGAGCTACTTGAGACCTTCGGGGAAAGCGGTATCGTACCCGCAGTCCTTGCAAGCGACGAACACAACTACCAGAGACTTCTGATCACCGAAGAAACACCGGTGTACACCAGCATGACCTCAAACGACTACGGGGACGAGTTCTACGAGATAGTCTCCGGCGGTGCCGGGGCGCCTAAGTACGAAAGAAGCTATGCCCCGTGGGGAAGTTACCTCAAGGAATTCAAATCCGCCGCCCACTACGTGGAATTCCACGTTGACGGCGGGAGGGTCGCTGTCAAGGCAAGGAATAAATCGGGCGAGGTCATAGACGAAACCTACCTGAAGCGGGAAAGAGAAGAGACCGAAAAGGAAGTCAAGTTCGCCACTTTCAATATTGAGAACCTGACCACCGAACAGGTCCAGGAAAAAGGGAACAAGCAGGCGGCCGCAGCTGCAGAGGTAATCCAGCGGGCGAATCCGGACGTACTGGCGCTAAATGAGATCGCAAACAACTTTCAGGAAGGGAAAATGACCGATACCTCAAACGCCAAAGCTTTCGTCGAGAACTACCTGAAAGAGCCACAAAGGGAAGGTCTGCCGAGCCTGGATTACGAATACATCTATGTTGGCAAGTCCAACACGGGAGTACCCAGCGGAATGGACCTGGACAACAACGGCGAGATCGTAACCGAACCGGGATCCGGAGAATACGGAAACGATTCCTACGGCTACGGCGAGTACCCGGGCCAGTACGCGATGGCTTTCCTTAGCAAGTACCCGATCAAACGGGACCAAATCAGGACGTTTCGGAAGTTCCTCTGGAAGGACATGCCGGACAATAAGATGCCGGTCGGGAAAGATTACGGCGGAATGTACCTGAACGAAGAGGAAGCAGAGAAGTTCAGACTCTCCTCAAAGAGCCACTGGGATGTACCGATAGACGTGGACGGAACGACTATTCATATCCTTATGGCCCACCCGACTCCACCGGTCTTCGATGCCGAAGCCAACATAAACGGACGGAGAAACCACGACGAGGTCAGGCTGCTTACCGATTACGCGGAAGGCAAAGACTACATCTACGACGACAGCGGAGAGAAAGGCGGTCTGCCCGAAGATGCCAAGTTCGTCCTGATGGGTGACATGAATGCATCACCCGGCGGAGCGGACAATTTCAAGGCCGCGAATTTACTAATAGAAAACCCGGAAATGAACACTTCGACTTTCCCGATGAGTCAGGGTGGAATAGATATCTCGGCGGCATCCCGATTTAACACTCTGGGTGATCTACGCGTCGATTACGTCCTTCCATCAAAGGACATAGAGATCAAAGGATCGGCCGTCTTCTGGCCGGGACTCGGTCCGGGGGCAATCAGGTTGCAGGAAGTCACCAAAAACGCCTCCGACCATAGGCTGGTCTGGGTCGAAGCAGACGTCAGCTAACAACCACCAGACTGAATCACGACTTTAAAAGCCCCGTCTTTTCAGGACGGGGCTTTTTGTTTGAACACACGAAGGAGGTGCAGGAACGGCAAAGCCAAGGGGTAACCCTTGTGAGTTAGTCAGGGGAACGTTTCAATTCGTAAAACCTTACTCTAACTTATCTCAAAGGACAATTGGGACAGAAAACTCCTCTCTATCCCGAGGTAAAGAAACGGTTGCCGAAGGGAATATCAATTCCTATCATACCTAGTGGATCACCTGGAACTTTTCATTTCAATCTCTTCTCCCGGAGAACCTCAAAGGAGGTGCCAGAGTGTCGACTAAAAACACGGATCACGTACGAAGAGAGAAGGAAAAAGTCAGCGAACACTACGATATAGATCCTCAGGTTTTCAGGTCGTTCCTGGATAAGGATATGAATTATAGCTGTGCTTACTTCGAGGAAGGTTCCGAAGGACTGGACGAGGCCCAGAGAAGAAAGATGGATCTCATAGCGGAAAAGATCGACCTCTGTCCGGGGGACGAACTCCTGGACGTGGGCTGTGGCTGGGGAAACGCCCTGCTCTATTACGCCGAGAATTACGGTTGCAGAACAACCGGCCTAACGATTGCCGAAAACCAGGCGGAGGAAATACGAAGGAAGGCAGAAGAGAGGAACCTTGCGGAACTGGTTACGGTCGAGGTCGAGCACTACCAGGAGGCTTCTCTAACTAAAAAGAACTTCGACGCGATCACTTTTATCGGCTCTATAATACACATGGAGGATCGAGCCGGGGCAGCTAGCCTGACACATGATTTGCTTAAGGAGGGTGGCAGGACCCTGATTTCAGAAACCTACGTTCCTCATGAGGATGCGATAGGGGATAACCGGGCTTCGAACTTCATCGCTGAGGAGGTATTCGGCTACGGCAACCTGATCACTCCGGGCCAGGAGATAAGGAACCTGGAGGAAGCCGGCTTTGAACTGCTGGGTACCCAGAATATCACTGACCACTACGTTAGGACAATCGATCTCTGGCTGGACAGGGTAAAGAACAATAAGGAAGAGATCGACAAGGTGTCTTCGGGTGAGTCCAAAAAGCTCCGTACCTACCTGACCCTTGCCCAGCGGGCCCTGAAGAGGAGAACCTCTCTGCAGGTTCAGATACTCGGACGCAAACTCCCCGATGGAGCGGGGTAAAAAGATAGATGCTAGCTCTGTTAGCAGGGATTACGACTTATATCACCGGTGGAATACTGAGCCTGCTTCACTCCCGTTACAGGTTCTGGTTTAGCCTGATGGGGTGGTCCGGCGCTCTGGCCGGACTCTCCTGGGGAGCAGTTCTCTTCCGACGCTCCGGAACTTTCGTTGGAACTCTTGGCCTATGGGGGAAACTGGGAATTGAGATAAAGCTGGACCAGACCACCCTTTTATTCGGCGCACTGGTCGTTCTGCTTAACCTGTTTACGCTTCTTTACCTGGGGGACTCCAAGCGAGGAACGTTTTACGCCCTGTATAACTTCCTCCTGGCGTCGACGTATTCGATGGCCTTTTCGCACGACGTATTCAACATTTACGTCACCATAGAGTTCATGTCCCTCGTCGCAATCTTACTCATCGGATACGGGCGAAAGACGTATCAGATATATGCAGGAGTAAAGTACCTGCTCGTTTCCTCACTGGCAATGAGCCTTTACCTGATCGGGCTGGGGCTGATTTACAGTGTCGGAGGATATCTAAAAATCAGTAAACTGGCCGAAATCATGAAGGGAAACATGGGTTTTACCCTCTCACTAGGTCTCGGGCTCATGGTGGCGGGGCTTGCCGTAAAAGGCGGGATCATGCTTTTCAGCATGTGGCTGCCCGACGCCCACGCTTACAGCGGGACGGTAGTTTCAGCCCTGTTATCGGGCCTGGCAATCAAATCCGGCCTGGTGGGGATCATTCGACTTGCAGAACTCGTCAACTGGAACCTGCTCTGGCTTATTTTGGGCGCCATGACAGGTATAACTGGTGGAGTATTTGCAGTGCTCAGTCGGTGGCCAAAGCGGATACTGGCTTACAGCACTATATCACAAATAGGTTACGTACTGCTCGGAATTGGGGCCGGAACTCAGGCCGGCCTGCTGGCCGCCGCTCTAAACATCTTCTTTCACGGTTTATTCAAGTCGCTGCTATTTCTCTCCGTCGGCCATGCCGGGGTCGGGGGGAAGGACCTCTTCAGAAACGGCTCACTCTCTGTTCCAATGGAGAGCGTTTTCGGTCTTTTGATAGGAACCTTATCGATACTGGCAATTCCCCCTTTCAGCAAGTACTTCAGCAAGACCTTCCTGCTCGAGCAGTCCCACCGGGGCTGGGTCTGGTGGGTTATGCTTTTCATCGGTCTCGGAACGGCGACCTACATGTTAAAACTCAATCGAGCATTAGTGGTGGAAGCATCAAGAGAAAAATTTGGCGATAGAAGCTGGCCCCTGACGGTCTTTTCCATCGCAGTTGCACTATCCAGTCTCGTGGCTCTGGTTGTACTGGGGAAAGCGGAAACCCTGGCACTGCTCGCTCCAGGGCACCTGCTTCTTTACCTGACACTCCCATTTGCCGCCCTGCTCGTCCTCCTCGGGATTTGGAAGCGTCTGGGAGAACTACGGGCTCCCGACTTCCCGTTTAACCTGGATAGTGCTCTCAGTTCCGTATTTGCCGGCTTCCTGGTGATCGAGCTGGTAATTTTTCTACTGTGAACTCAAATTCACTTAACTGGATTTTTAAGCTCACGACCGAGGCAGGTTGGTAACGACTTTGATGGCGTTCATCACGTCGGTTCTGGTGATTATACCGGCTACATCCCCCGCGCTATCCGTAACTACCAGCCGACCTATCTCGTTTTGAGTAATCCCCTGAAAGGCTCCGCTGGCGGGTTCGTCCCCATCAATAGTAATAACTTCCGGAGTCAGGATACTACCCACCGTCTCTTCCGGATCCTCCACCCCCTCCAGATCTTCCAGAGTAACTATGCCCTCTATTTCGCCGTCGTCTATCACCGGATAGCCAAGGTGCCTCTCCTCGAGCATTACATCCTCCAGTTCGGTCGAAGTGTTGGTCAATTTTCTTTGGTAAGAAGCATAGGACATTGACCAAAACACAAAAACTGACATTGAGTCCAATCATAACAGCGGGGCTGGAAAGCCCTGCCTATCGAAGAATTGTAGTGGTGAAAAGGTTGAGTAGGGGTTACTGGTGTGCAGAAGACGGATGACCTAAAAGGGAGTTTCATCGGAAATAAATCTCCGACGGGTGCCCGACCCTGGCTATCCGGTCTAAAAGTCAGGGTCGAGCGAGCGCCGAAGAAACACTACGAAAGTAAAAACTTAGATACGGCTAAAAGAATAACCCGATCGAATAGAACTATTCGACGTTCTTAGAAATATCGGCTTCCTCGCGAACCTCGTCAAGCCACTTGTTGTAAGCGTCGCCTTGCTTCTGAGATTTCAGAGTACTTCTAACCTGGTCCCTTACTTCACTCAGTGGTTGGGCGTTACCTTGCTGGTCCGTGTATCTACTTTTGTTGTCCTCGTAGAAGGACTCGACCTCGTCTTCACTTACCGTAACTTCGCCCGTCACTTCCTGGCGCAGTTTCTGAGTCTTGAGGCTCTCCTTTATCCTCGATCGGAAGTCATCCAGCGAGCTGTTCTGATTTTTCTGCAGGTAGCTATTCAGGTCCTCTTCGGACTCGAATTGCTTGTTCTCTTCTATAATCGAGTCTATTTCGGACTGGACGTCGGTTTCGGAAACCGTTATACCCAGTTCCTCTACCTTCTGCTGGGCGAGTTTCTGATCGATCAACTGGTCCAGGACGTTCTTCCGGTATTCTTCCAGGAAATTACTACCCGCTTCGCTCGTCATTAAAAACTGTGCGAAAGTCCTGTACTGCTGAGACAGCGACATTATAATCCGCTGGGTCTGGGTGGCCCGAGTTAGTTCCTGCTCGGTTATACTTTCCCCATTTACGGTGGCCACTGTTGTGGTCTCCGCGCTCGAAGAAGTTCCCTGACCTGCGGCTGCAAAAGAAGAAAAAATCAAAAGAGTAACTGCCAGGACGATCAACGTAGTCCTTTTAGAAATATTCACCGAATCACCTCTATTGGTGGTGAAAAAAGTTAGTTAGTTTTCATACTTGAGAATATTTTATTCAGTAGTTATGAAACGTTTATGAAGAAAAAGGTTTTTTTGAAATCTGCCGGAACTCATAGTGTAGCATTTTACGTGTAAAACTAGCTTTGGAAACCGTTCGACAAAACC
>CAZWZR010000045.1:0-10364 GCA_964638365.1 uncultured Thermotogae bacterium
ACCCAAGTAACTCATACCAAGCACTCAAATGAGAAAGCTTGCTTGGATAATAATTAAACCTTAGAGGGTGAATGGCAGCCTGAACCGTGACGAAGCAAATGATCTTGTTCCAAGTGCTACTCTCATTTGAGTGCTTGTTGCTGGACTCAAAATAGCCGATTCAGCCCCAGGGGGTGCCCTGGGGGCACTCTCGGTAAATTTTGGCGAAACATCACTAAAACGCTCCTAATAAAGGATACCTGGCAAGTTTCAGCACGTCAGAATGGACCAACTTGACCTTCCAAACTCTTCTCGCCGGAAGAGTTTCCCGACTATAACGAGAATTATTACTGGACCCGGTAAGCTTCGAACCTATTCTCGCACAAGTTGGCCATCGGTTATACGTTGAGTTTGCCCTAAGTATTCAGTTACGTCGGTATCGTGGGTGGCGAAAAGGAACGTCGTACCGTGACGTTTATTCATCCCAGCCATTAACTCCAGGATCGAGCTTCCCGTCTTCCTATCTAGGTTGGCTGTGGGTTCGTCGGCCAAAATAACGGACGGGTTTTTGACAAGAGCCCGGGCGACGGAAACCCTTTGCATCTGACCACCGGAAAGTTCCGCGGGTCGGTGCCTTAGATGTTCCCCCAGACCGACCTCCTGACAGACCTGTTTAATTCTTTCCTCTTTTGAGTCCCTACCGTCACCGGCAATCATCAGGGGAATTTCTACGTTTTCGTAAACCGTGAGTTCGGGAATCAGATTGAAAGTCTGGAAGATGAAGCCAAAATACTTTCCCCGGTAGCGGGACCTCTCCCTGTGACTCTTTCCGGAAAGTTCTTCTTCCTTCATGTAATATTCCCCTTTAGTTGGGGTCTCAAGTAAACCGATTATCCTCAATAAGGTCGTCTTGCCGCTACCCGAAGGGCCGTTAAACCCGGTAAATTGGCCCTGGTTTACGGTTAGGTTTATTCCTTCCAGGGCCTTAACTTTCGAACTACCAAGCTGGTAAGTCTTGCTGATGTCACTCAATTCTATCATCGATTTCCCCCGGATTTCGCTTTGGTGTAAAACTATCTTGGTAAAAGCCAACTCCAGACAACATTTGCTTATTCATATATACCCCCAACCTAAGCCGTTCAACGAGTCTGTCCCATGGTCTCCGCCACGGTTTGATGTAAATAAGCCCGCAGGGCAAAAAACGAAGAAAGGTAACCAGCCAGGGCGGTAATCCCCAGTCCGACTAGGTTACTCGGCGTAAACAGGGAAAACTCGAGAAAAGGCCCACCAAGTACCATAAAAAGGTAACTGAAGTTCTTTATCAGTGGAAAGGAGCCAATGGTAAGTGCAAACACAGTCGCTATAAGATAACCCGTTCCAATTCCAAAGACGAGTAGTAAACTTACCTCCAGAAAGTGCAACAGGTATAGCTTTCTGTGTTCCATTCCGTATGTCAAAAGCGAGGAGATCTCTTCGGTCCGGGATCGCAAATCCAGATAGAAAGTATCGTATATTCCAAAGCCGAGAACCACTACCAGGGCAGAACCAGCCAGGACCAGAATCAACCCCATAAGCATCCACACCTGAGAAAAGACCGTACTGTAACCGATACTTTGCGCCCACTCCCTCACGCTAAAGGAAGCTTCCATTTCATAATTTTCGGAAAGGTCTGAGGCCACCCGATGCAAGTTTTCCTCCGTCGGGTTTTTCAAGTTTAGCTTAAGTAGATCCAGCCGTCGTTCTTCCCTTATCAGATCACGGAGCGTTTGAAGGGGGAGAAACAGTTTACCACCTTGCTGGAAGCGGTTGCCGATAAATATTCCTGAAATCTTTATTTCTAGCGAACCCTCCTTCCCGCTCTCGCTCGTATATTCAATTCTCAACGTATCACCTTGCTCTACGTTTAGTTCCCTTGCAAAACTTTTCTCAAGCACGGCATTGACCGGTTTTCCTGAACCGCTCTCTCCTGAGCCAAGGGGGTTACCTTCTTCCCAATAGATACTATCTCCCAACCACTGGAAGTAATCCGAGCTAACGCCGCTCACGACACTCTCCCGATAAATTGAAGGACCAATCAGCGTAAAACCGTTCACGGAGGCCTGGCCGATCGACTTCCGTATTTGATCATCGTACTTATCTTCTACGTATTGCTTTACTTCCCAAAGGGAGTGGTCCCCTCTGGCGTCCACCCGGATATCTCCGTAAACTTTCCTTATTGTAAAATCTATCTGCTCTCTGGCACCTTGGCGAAAGCCAAAAAACAGGAAAATTAGCCCCGAAGCAAGCCCAATAAAGGCGATTACGCGCAGACTTCGTTTCCTGCTGGCCAATAACCGCTTAAAAGACCACTTTAGGTAAAAGATTTACTCTCTCCCCCTGTTTTCGAGCAAATTAGAAGCTATTTCTTCATCTATTTCCCAGTATACCGAGCTTATTGAAGATATCATTATCATCAGCCAAAGCATACCAAAAGGTAAGAGGAAATATCTCGGAGCGACTTCCAGCACCAAGTCGCTACCGCCTATGATGACGGTAAAAATAGAGCTAATCGAATAGATGCCCAGCCGGTTGATCCCCCAGATAGCTAGCAAGCTGAGACCGGTCCCCCAGAGTGCACAATAAAGGAGATATATAGTCAGTTCACCCAGCCACATCAGCCCCACCCAGTTCCTATCGGCACCAAAGGTCAAATAAATCCCGATCTCTTTTAGCCTATCCCCGATCATTATCTTCAGATTGTGATACGTAGAAGCCAGAACTATAACCAGAATTACCCCTAAGATCAGCCATTTAAAAAACGAGAAGGTTAGATGAATTGAGGACAGCATCGGCGAGGCTCCCCAGAAGTCAGTCAGCTTGAACCCCTCAGGCAGCCCTTTACTTAAATTCCACCTCTGCCACCAGTTTTCCACTCGATAGGTCACCTCGCTTATGGTCCCCGTTTTTACCCCTCGAAGTCGCTGCACCAATGTTAAAGGTGCGTAAATTGGCCTATTTGGAACCCCCGGTAGATAAAGGTTTTCCGCATTATAACCCAATATACCGCTTAGTCTTACCGTTTCGCGATTGACCCCTCCGTCTACCCCGCGGGAGAAGAGGGTCAAATTATCCCCAACATCTATCCCAAGCGCGCCGGCCATTTCGTAAGTTAGAGCGACCTCATTTTGTCCTGACTCCGGGTAGGAGCCATCGGTGACGTAAATTCCAGGAGTCATTTTCAGCTCACTATCCGGTTCTATACCAAATAGCTGGGTGGTGATTTTCTCATTTGGCCCCCCGGTCCTGGCCATAACTGGAATTCGAAGTCGGAAAGACAAGGTAAAATCAGTCTTCTCGCTAAGCCCTTTCAGCTTTGCGGCCTTAAAATAGGAGCCCTTTCTGGGGAGGGAGGTGACCTCGTAGTCCTTCAAATCAGTGGAAACAATCGATCCCGAACCCAGGAGGTTATCTCCCCAGTAAGTCCGTTGATTCGCCAGCAGAGAACCAAATAAACTGAAGAAGAATACGGAAAAGAAGAAGGCAGCAATTAAGATCACCGTGAGGTGGCGCCGCTTGCTTTTAAAACGAAAAAATCCACGCCAAGCGAGTTTTAGCAGCCTCATCATTTGTTAGTTTAACTCCTTTCAGTCATCGCTGTTCAATAACCCAAACTCATGTATGTTTACGATGATGGAAATATTTTGGCGAACCTATCATCAGACAATAAGTTTTTTGAGTGTAGCCAAACTTTATGACCACCCGTAATAAGCAGCACCGCAGCACCGGTTAACACTGCCAGGTTCCGGATCAGCCCGTTGACAGTTTGAAACTTCGTTTCCAGCCCGGCCTCAGAAATTTGAAATATTGCCAATAGCTTTCCCAAAACCCGGGTTTCGAATCCGACGGTTATCAAACCTGCACGGTAAAGGAAAAACCCGAGAAAAATACCAAGAAATACAAAGTACACCAATCCATAAGCTATTACAGAGTACTTTATCCATTGGGGATAACCTTTTAACGGTTTTGTCCACATTTCCTTATTTTCCTCGCCCGCCAGTGAAATTTTGAAATAGGAACGAACCTTTTTATGGAGATTAACAACCCCCAGCAAATCGCTTAGCAACCAGTATCCATCCATTTTGAGAAAGGGGTTAAATATAGACAGAAAGGAAACATGATTAAGCAAAATAAAATCCTTCAAAACACCGGAGCCTGTATAGAAAAATACCGGGATCAACAACGCTAAAGCCAAAAAGTTCCAGTAAACACCTGCCGTCGATACTATGGCTCTTTCCTTTCGCGAAAGGCTCCAGGTCTCGTGGGTATCGGCATAAAAGACGATCATGAAATAGTAAAGCCCTACACCTATGCCTTTGGGCATTGGTAGATCATGGATCTTGGTCGCAACAGTATGCCCAAGTTCGTGAACAAAAACCAGAAACCAGCCAAGAGGCAAGAAAAACAGATAGTCAAAGTAGGAGTAATATCTCAACCCGGAACCCCAGCTGGAAAAATAAATAGAATAGAAGAAGCAGGCGTCCAGAACCAGGAAGGTCAGCACAGAAGTTACGAAAAAGGTTTTAGAAAACGTAAATCCCAGTTTTTTGAGGAGCCAGGTATATTTATCGGTATCAATAAGCTTTTTTCTAAACCATAGGTTTTTCATCTCTCCTCGAGAGGAAAGTTGGTCTCGTTTTGCATCCTGGTCCGGACGCATTTCAGGTGATTTTTCAAGAAGGACGCCTTTCTCGAACAAAGTGTCCAATAGATTCCTTATTAACTCCGAAGAGACGGAATGGTTTTCCGTATAACCGGCAATGATTTCGGAACTCGATCTGCCTTCATGTTTCTTGAGATACTGGAGAAACTCTTCCGTGGTTTCGTTGATCATTATATCCGTATTAGAGCTAATTAACCGGTACTTCCTCTCTTCACTCGCCGTATCAAGTTCCGTTAACTTATAATTATCCACAAATACAGTCTTTGATCCCATCATCAATTTGTTTTTTCGATAAAACCTGCTTCCCATAAATTGGCCATAGTGGTTTCAAGTTTTTTTCGAGGAACCCTCTCTTTAAACTGAGGAGACACCGTACCGTTTGTCTTCATTTCGGAAATAACCTTCTTGGTGAAACTGCCGGCTTTTATTGAATTAATCGGCGAGGAAGAGGTAATTAAATAACTTTTCCTGTCGTAGCGGCTAACGAATACGTGAGAAGAAAGCTTCCAGGCCGCTCTATCCTCACCACAACCCCTCCACTCTTCTTCTGGCGCGCTGTTTGGCTTTCTCAGAAAAGGCATCAAACGTGCTAAATTAGAAGCATTTACCCATCCATGACTTGATGCCAAAATATTTTTGGACATAAAGGAAAAGAGGTTTCTGTAAATTTCTTGCGCCTTATCACCTATTTTTTCCCCGGGCTCAATAGAGAGAGGGCTGCCCAAAATTACCAAGTCCCGTCCATCATTTAGACGTCTCGTGAAAACGGGTACGCCACTTACGTGAGACCTTTTTAATAGATAAAGTAGGTAGTTAGAAGAAATGAGCAATTTCTTTTGATCGTACCGAAAAACGACGTATTTTGAAGAGTCCTTCGGGTTCCCCCGATCGTCAAGTATATTCGGAATGAGCTCTTCCCGGCTGGTCGGGATGTCGTAATTTATAAACAACGATGCTCCTTCTTTTAATAACTTCATTAATTTAGAATGTCTGCTTGCTGGGGACCGCAAATTCTCCAGACTGAAAATTACAACAGTTACTCCACCTAGCTCAAATGAGTTCTTGCTTTCTGACAAACGGACACCGTAATTCCTTCGTAATTTTTCTATAAAGGTCGACTTATCCTTAACAAGAATTCCAAGTTTTTTTACATCAAACTGCCATGCAAGTTCTACCAGTCTTCGATAAGCGGCAACGGTGTGAAAACCAACAAATATAACGCCTTCGTCGGTTTTTTCTAAAGAAAAGCTTCCAAGTTTTTTGAATTGAACACTTTCGGACCCAAAAAAATATCGGTGCATTGATCCTAACTTTCTGGTCACATGGGTGAATAGTTCTTGGCTTTTCAACCTCTTTTCATAATCAGCTGGCCCAAAATAAGTCAAAAACACTGCCTGTTTAAAGTGTTTTACAAGAATCTCCGACTCTTTCCGATTACATTTGCCAAAACACCGGCAAAGCAGAGAATTACTATACCTGGATATACTCCTTTTTAACCAGTGGAGAAAATAGCGCACCCAGAAAATTAGGTTGTAAAAAATATAACCGAGGTAAAATTTGGCTTTTTTCATCTCTCTAAGTGTTTCAGCAGGCAGGGAAGCTAATAACTAAATTATTTGTTACTAAAATTTCTTAAAAAATTAGTGTACACATAGAACCTCTAAGAACATTTAAAGCCGCAGCCACCTCCACTTAAGAAGTCTAACTTCTCCTCCATGTCAACTACTTCAAAGTGTTCTTCCACCTCGTTATCTTCTTGAGACATCTTCTCACCTCCTTATTCGGTATTTAGTTATGTTTTTCGCCCTGCCTGCTGAATAAGGAACGTGAAAACTTTTTAGCGGGATTTTACTATTCGCGCCGATCCACGTTATCTATTTTTCTATTCCAGGCCTGCTCGGTAATGTTCTCTACTTTGGTCAATTGGAAGTCTTTCATCGGCCACTTGGCAGTTTTGTTGTTGTTTTTGTATCTCACCACGTAGTTTTTTTCACTTTCAGCACTGGTCCATATCCAACCTTTTTCTCCGAATAGCCAGGAAAGAATACCTTTACCAGATAGCTCAAACTTGTTACAACGAATCCGGCCCGCAGGAACTTCAATGGTTTCCTTACCGAGGTACTCGATTTCTACCCCCGTGTGATTGGTGCCGGTATAATTCCAAGCATCCACTTTCTTCCTTGAATACGGATAGAACCTCATGGCGATTCGCAGAGCCATATGGCCAAAAAAATAAAAGTACGTAGGAGTCCGTTTGAAATCATATGTTACCGATTCTGTTACAATTCCCTGCTTATGTTTATGTACTCCTTCTCCAACTACTTTTCCATCTTGAAAATCAGTATTCAACGTTAAACTGACGAGAGCGTCAACAGGCAGTTTCTCTTTCGGCCTCAGTGCATGGTGCTCAAGCATCTGGACCATCATATGATTCAGGTCGATCGTGTAATTGGTGTGCTCCAAATCGTTACCCTTTTGGATTGAAAGCATTTGAATTTTTACTTCTCCCTTTTTAAGGGACTCGATATAGTAATACTTTTTGCCCTGGGGCTTGATCTGATCCGTTGTGGTGAAATGATTATATACGTACATTGTCCCCGGCTCTATCTTGCCTGGCTCGTAGTTGAATGGAGTCTCCTGATTGGAGTTAGCGAAACCGGTACTCGCCAGGTTTACCGCTAGCAGAACCATAAATGAAATAATTACGGTCGATTTCACCATCAATTTTTGTCGTTTAAAAATACATACCACTCCCCTATCGCGACTTCGTGGTCAATCAATCTGTTCTTTAAGTAACGGTAAAGACAGCCCGCTTATGGCCTTACCTAATATCTTTTCAAACCAAGCTTGCGCCCCGTTTTCGTCACCTTTGATTTTTTCACCAAATCTCCAACAGGTAGAGTCACAAATTGTTCGAAATATACAATTTTTCGGTAACTCCTCGCACCCCTTGGACAGTAGGCCCTCCGTAAATATCTCACCCCTAGCATCACTATCAGAACTAAAGCTATCTGCCCGCCCTTCCCCGACCTTAACTGGACAGTAGTCTTTCTTCGCACCTGTAACAAAAACCGTGTTGTAGATAAACGGGCAGACGAAATACCCGGAACCCTCTTCAAACAAAGACCTTAACCTCCGAGAGAACAGGTTCTCACGCGACACACCCTCTGAAGAGGAGATCAGGTAGTAATCTCCCGGGGTGGAATTGGTAGGTTTCAGGGCTAGCTTTATATTCTGAGGAAGAAGGTTATTTTGAGCCCAAATCTGCGCTTCCTCTTTTTCACCCTGATCAATGACCGTCCAGACCTTCCTGATTGAAAAGCCCCTGGATCTAACAGTTGAATGGATCTCTTTCCAGCTATCTTTCCTTCTTTTCAATTTAAACCAGATATCCATTTGGCTGCCCTTCTCTCCGCCAAGCTGTGACATCATCTTCTTCAGCGTCTCGGATTTTATCCCCCGGGTGTCCCTCTCCCGAGAGTCATTATTTGAAAAAATAATTCCCTCTTTGCTCGAGCTGCACCAGTAGGAACCGATTTCTTCATCCAACAATAATGCCGGTCGTTTTGGAGCTACTTTTCCCCTCACCCGTCTCTTCTCTATTTCTCTTTTATTTCTTTTCTTCTCCTCCCAGTGACTCAGAACAGTTATGTAGTTCCGTTTTTTCAAATACTGCAGAGTGTCTCTTTCGAATGGAGCCGTATGCTCGTTGAATGAGCCCTCTTGACCAAATCTCTCGAACGTTTCGGCCAATCCTGGCCCGATTTTATCAATAGAAGCGGTAGCAAAATTGATCAAATATTTATCCTTCCCCGCAGTATATATATTTGTGGAGTCACTTATTCGCACCGAACTCCTCCCTGTTTCTGGCGTAGCGAGATTTAATACCTAACAACTTTTCCTTTGTTCGAATCGAATTCTTTATTTCATTGCAACTACTGGTTTGATCGGGGTTCTGATATTTCGAGTAAGGACATTTACCCCAGGAAAATGGGAAAAACGGGCAATTTTTCATCTCGTCCCTATCGAAACCATCGGAAGTTCTCTTTTGCCAGGTCGTGTACCTATCCCAGAAGTATTTTAAACCGTCCTCCGTTAACTTACCTAAAGACCGCTCTTCTTCCAGAGCGACAGTGCATTTGTGAAGCAAACCATCTGGTTTTATTACCCACGAAGAATCGTAATCCGCGTAACAGGAACTCAAAGTTTTGCCAAAATAAATGCGAAAATTTTCTTCTATGGCTTCCTCGTATAAAGCGATAATCCGATTCTCTTTCTTATCACTATTGTGGCTACTGGCTGGATTCGTGGGTTCGTCAACCAAATCTTTATCCCAACCTTCCGTGCAAGAAGGAAAGAGCTGGCGAAAGTATATTTTCAACTGATCCTTATACTCACCAAACTGTTCAAAGATCTTTTTTATTCCATCCATCTCCCTTTCATCGACCGAATGGAGGTGTACTCGGAGAATTAGGCTATTCTCACTGTCATATTCCAGGTAGTTTTTAATATTGGTAACTATTTGACTGTAGGTAGCCCGACCATCCGGAGGAATTCTCGTTCGATTGTGAGTAGCTCTGGAACCATCCAAAGTCGCCTGCAATTCGCTTACTTTTGCCTTTTCCAAAATTTTTATCACGTCTTCTGAAAGAAGTGTCGCATTGGTGGTAATCGTGGAAACGAATCTAATACCCTGTTCACCGGCCAACTTCGAGGCAAAGGTACCAACGTCGCGGATTACATCCGGATATAATAAGGGCTCACCTCCGAACCAGGAAATTTTGAGCTTTTCCAATCCACTTAACTTTCCCTCAACAAGGGATTTTATATTCCGAATGGTATCTTCCCCCATTTTGCTACCTTCCTGAGTTTCGTAACAGTAAGGGCAATTTAAATTACAGGAGAGGGTTGGGAGAATGATGAGCCGTAAAAAATCGTCATTATGGACTGCCTTCCTGTGCTGTTCCAGGATATACTCGAACTCATCTACCCCTTCGGGAATCAACAATTGGTTTTTCATTAACTTTTCGTAAATGGTGGAGTCGTAATTGGTCAAAACCCTGTCCGGATCATTCAATATCCTCATGATCGCTTCCTTACTTTCCTCCGGAAAGGAGACGTAATCATCCGCCAACCAGGAGTACCCGACGTATTCGTCTCGGTAATCGAAAAAATAACTATACTTGGACTTTTTCAGTTTGGGCCCTCCTTGGTCTTATCAGTAATTCTTTTTTGACCCTAGTTCTATTTTCCGCTCACCAAGCTCTAAGTATCGTGCCAAGATCCCTGGCAATCCCTCACCGTTAAATATCAGGCTCATTTTAAACGGAACCCATATCCTCGTCCATAAAAAGGGTTAAACCTTTGTTTAATCTAGGTTGAACATTGTCTTAATTGAAATCAAAAATAACGTATACATAGCCTCTTTAGTCACCGCCTTCCTCGCCTTCCGATCAGGGCTTAAAGAAAAAACATTTTATTCGGAACTCTAGATTCGTAATTCTGAATTATCTACCCCTGGCAGAGAAGGCAACCTGGCCTCTGGGCACCATGATTGAATCGCAAATCCCGATTTAACTCCGGACAAAACGGCACTTTCAGTATATTCGAGTCCAATGATACCCGGAACCAGCTTGAATTATCCGCCAGCTGGGGTAAAATAAATAAAACATCGCGGGGTGGAGCA
>CAZWZR010000046.1:0-10213 GCA_964638365.1 uncultured Thermotogae bacterium
TTTCCTGAACGGTTTCCAAAGCTATAAATTCATTTTACACAGTTGCTTCTATACTGTCGCTTGCTCCCTCTGGAAAATTTATTTGCAAAGAAATGTTTTTTTTGTTATGATGCTTTTCAGGTTTGTGTAGTTCTTTATTAAACAGAACAGTTTTTACTACTTTGAGGCGATATCGGAATGAATGACAGTTATGACGTTCTAGTGATTGGGGCAGGGGTAATTGGCTCCGGGATAGCCCGGGAGCTGTCACGATATGACCTGGGTGTCGGGGTGCTTGAAAAGGAACCGGACGTGGGCTGGGGAACGACGAAGGCCAATAGCGGGATAGTCCACGCCGGGTACGACGCCAAGCCGGGAACCGTCAAAGCTTCCTTTTCAGCACCGGGAAACAAGATGTACGGACAATGGGCGGAAGACCTTTCCGTTCCATTTAAAAGGATGGGGTCGTTTGTCTCGACAAAGGACAAATCGCAGCTGGGTAAGCTCGAGAAGTTGCTGGAACAGGGCGAGGAAAACGGTGTCGAGGAGCTCGAAGTAATCACGGATCGTCAGAGGATTGAAGAGCTGGAACCAAACATCACTGAAGACGTCGTGGCCGTATTATACGCACCCACTGCCGGGGTTGTTGCTCCGTACAAGCTGACGATTGCGCTTTACGAGAACGCCCGGGCAAATGGAGTGGAGTTCCACTTTGATTCTCCGGTGAGCGATATCAGTAAAGATGGCGATGCTGGCAGTACCGGGTTTGAGGTAGAAGCCGGTGATTCACGCTACGAAAGCGAGTATGTCATCAATGCAGCCGGAATACATTCGGATGAGATCGCCAGTATGGTCGATGACGAGAGCTTTTCCATACACCCGGCCCGGGGAGAGTACCACCTGCTCGATAGCGAGATTGAAGATTACGTCAGGAGAATAAACTTTCCCCTCCCAACTGAAGAGAGCAAAGGTATACTCGTCACGCCTGCGGCCGAGGGGAGCATAATCTTTGGGCCCAACCACCAGCCGCTGGATGAGCCTTCGGTGGCCACGACGCAATCCGGGTTAGACCAGGTATTGAACGGGGCAATGAAGCTGTTTCCCGATATCGATACCGGCAAGATAAGGACTAATTTCGCCGGTCTGCGGGCCAAAGCCGGCTCGGATGATTTCGTGATTGGCGAATCCGATGCTGCGGATAAATTCATCAACGTCGCCGGTATCCAGTCGCCAGGCCTAACTGGCGCACCGGCGATATCGGAACACGTCGTCGGTCTTCTGGAGGATCTGGGACTCGGGCTGGCAAAAGACCCGGGTTTTGACCCCGAAAGGGAGCCGATCCCCAGATTTGCGGAGATGGATACTGATGAGATAGCCGAATACACCGGTAAGTACGAGGCGGCAAAGGATATAGTCTGCCGCTGTGAGGAAGTGACAAGGGCGGAGATCGAGGAAGCGATAGATCGCGGCGCAACGACTCTGGATGGAATAAAGTTCCGGACGAGGTCCCGTATGGGTAGCTGTCAGGGTGGTTTTTGTACGCCCAGGCTAGTCGAGATCTTATCCGATAAACTGGGAATTTCGCCGAAGGAAGTAACGAAAAGAGGAGATAATTCTTACCTATTGGCCGAAGAAACAAAGAAGGGCGAGTGACAATGAATTCAAATATTAAAAGCGTAAAAAAAGACATAGTCGTAGTTGGCGGTGGGCCGGCCGGTATGGCCGCCGGGCTCCGTGGTGCCGAAGAAGGAGCCGAGGTAATGATCGTGGAGAGGGAAATAGAGCTGGGTGGAATTCTCAATCAGTGTATCCACAACGGATTTGGCGTCGAGATCTATGGGGAAGAACTAACGGGGCCGGAATACGCTGAGAGGTTTACCAGACAGATAAGTAACAGCTCCGTGGATGTCAGGTTAAATACCTTCGTTCTCTCGATGAATCCGGATAAATCGATGACGCTGTTGAGCCCGGATGGACTGCTCGAGGTCGAAGCGGAAGCTGTTGTGTTGGCTACCGGTGCCAGAGAAAGGTCGCGTGGAGAAATTCGAATACCGGGTAGTCGACCATCCGGTGTTATGCCGGCAGGAACGGCACAGGAACTGATAAACAAAAAAGGATTTCTCCCCGGCAAACGGGTATTCGTACTTGGCTCCGGCGATATCGGGTTGATAATATCAAGAAGGTTGACCTGGGAAGGGGCCGAAGTCGTCGGTGTTGCCGAAATCATGGATTATCCGACCGGATTGAATCGTAACGTAGTTCAGTGCCTTCACGATTACGACATCCCGCTCCACCTGAGTCATACGGTAACGGACATCTACGGATCGGACAGACTTGAAGGGATAGAATTATCCCGGGTAGACGAAGACATGCAGCCCGTCGAAGGTACGGCGAAGGATATCGACGTCGACCTGCTTTTGCTGTCAGTCGGCCTGGTGCCGGAAAACGATTTCTTCAAGGAGACCGGCGTCACGTTGTCCGAAAAGACACAGGGACCGATCGTGGACGAATGGTTTCAGACTGACGTTCCCGGTATCTTCGGTTGTGGAAACTCGGTTCACGTAGAGGACCTGGTGGACTGGGTGACAATGGACGGTTTCCGAGCTGGAGACGGAGCGGTAGAGTACGCTGGTAATGGAAGTCTGCCGGATTCGGAAAAGGACGTCGTTCCCGGGGAGAACGTTAATTACGTGGTCCCCCAGAAGATCAGTGGGGAGGACGACTTCCGCTTCGCGCTCCGCGTAGAGGAGCCGATGGAGAACGCCGACATCGCGATTAAAGGTACGGATATCTCCTTCTTCGAGAAGATAGTGACGCCGGGAGAAATGGAGGTCAACGAGGTCGAAGGAGAGGACCTGGAAGAACTTAAGGACCTGGATGAAGTCGAAGTAGAAGTAACGAGGAGGTTCTGATGCCGAAGAAAGAGTATACCTGTGTTGCATGTCCGAAGGGCTGTACGGTGGAAGTGGAATTCGAGGACGACGAAATCAAGGATATTTCCGGCTACAGCTGTGCCAAAGGTGAGGACTACGTAAAAAGCGAGTTCCACGACCCCCGGAGGATATTAACTACGACCGTAAGGATAAGTGGCGCCAAGTACCCACGGATACCTGTCAGGACGGAAACCGGAGTACCGAAGGACGAACTGGACTGCTGTCTTGATAAACTGAACGCAGTCGATCTGGAAGCGCCGGTAGAGGTTGGGGACGTAGTTATAGAGGACGTCTGTGGAACGGATATATCCGTGGTAACCAGCAGATCCCTGGAACGAGTGGATGAAAAGGAGAAAGAAACGGTTCACGCTTAAACCTTTTGGATAGGTTAGTTTTAAATTTGAGTGTTTAGTTTCGAATTTAAATTATTTGAAGGTGGTGGTAACTATATGAATAAATTCGTCGGTGCGATTGATCAAGGTACTACCGGGACGAGGTTTATAATCTTCGACCAAGAAGGTGATCAGGTTAGCTCGGCCTATCGAGAACACGAGCAAATATACCCCGAACCGGGCTGGATCGAGCACGACCCGGACGAGATCTGGGAAAAGTTGCGGGTAGTGGCCGAGGAAGCTCTCGAAGATGCTGGTTTAAAGGCCGAGGATCTGGTTAGTATAGGTATTACGAATCAGCGAGAGACGGTCTTCACCTGGAACCAGAAGGGCGAACCGCTGCACAACGGGATCGTCTGGCAGGACCGCCGGACTTCCGATAGATGCGAGGAACTAGAGGGAACCCAGGTTGGAGAAGTGGTAAGGGCGAAGACGGGCCTCCGTCTGGATCCGTATTTTTCCGCCACGAAAATCGAGTGGCTGCTGGAGAACGTGGATGGGCTAAAGGATATGGCGGAAAAAGGTGAGGCCATGTTCGGGACGATTGAAAGCTGGCTCATCTGGAAACTGACCGGCGGCGACGTCTACGTTACGGACCATACTAACGCCTCCCGTACGATGTTGTTCGACATCGAGGAAAAGGATTGGGACGGGGAGCTGATGGATTTCTTCGGTGTCCCGAGAAAAAGTCTGCCCGAACCGGTAGAGAACGTGAAGCAATACGGCGAGGTCAGCGCTCTCGAACCTTTAAACGGGGTACCCATAGGTGCTGCTCTGGGGGATCAGCAGGCGGCCCTCTTCGGACAGGGATGTTATAGCCCTGGATCGGGAAAGAATACCTATGGTACCGGTTCTTTCCTGCTGGTAAACGTCGGCAAACAGCCCTCCTTTAGCGAGAATTTACTCACCACTATTGGGTTTTCCGCCGATGGAGAAACTAGATACGCTCTTGAAGGCTCGGTCTATTCGACCGGAGCAACCATCCAGTGGTTGCGGGATGGCTTGGATATCATCGACGAAGCAGCCGAAAGCGAAGGGCTGGCAAGAAGTCTTGACGGGAACGACGGAGTCTACCTGGTCCCCGCTTTTGCCGGACTCGGTGCCCCTCACTGGGACTCGAACGCCAGGGGGACGATCGTAGGTTTGACCAGGGGGAGCGACGAGAGTCACCTGGCAAGGGCCGGACTGGAGTCAATCGCCTACCAGGTGGAAGACGTGCTTCGTGCGATGAAGGGGGAAGCCGGTCAGGAACTCGAGGAACTCAGGGTAGACGGCGGAGCTGCTGAGAACAATTTCCTCTGTCAATTCCAGAGCGATATATCCTCTCTCCCTGTGGTCCGTACCGGAGTATTTGAGTCTTCTGCTCTTGGAGCTGCTTACGGAGCGGGCCTGGCGGTCGGATTTTGGGAGGACTTGGATGAGTTAAAAGGGTTAATCAGAGGCAAGGGCAGCCAGAGATTTGAGCCAGAGATGGGGTCCGACGAAAGAGAGGAGCTATACGGACGCTGGGTTGAAGCTGTCAAACGAGCAAAAGGTTGGAATTCGTGAATGAATTCTCATTATTTTTTTGTTTTTTTTCGTTTTCTTGACATTTAATTGAGTTTTTGTTAATTTAAGTTTTGTTGTGCGGAGTTGATCGAAATTTTTTGGAATTAATTTCGATAAAATTGGAGTAAGGTGATATAGAATTCGGCTGGACCATACTGATAACTGTCAAATTCCCTATATTCTAAAATCGAGGAGGCGATCTGATGGGAATTGAGGTGTCGAACCTTACGAAAAACTACGGGGCGGAGGTCGTTCTAGATGGTCTCGACTTGAACGTCCCCGATAATAGCTTTACCAGCATTGTAGCCCCTACGGGTGCCGGTAAAACTACCCTGTTAAGAGTTATGGCAGGGGTGGAAGAACCGACAAGCGGTAAGGTGTATTACGATGGGGAAGATGTAACCGATACTCCAGTCCAGAATAGAAACATTTCCATGGTTTACCAGCAGTTTATCAATTACCCCTCCCTAACTCTCTACGAAAACATAGCCTCACCTTTGAGGGTTTCCGAGGAAGACCTCTCCGAGGAGGAGATCGATGCCCGGGTTCAGGAAGTTGCCGAACTATTGAATATCCAGGACTTGCTGGATCACCTGCCGGAAGAAGCCAGTGGCGGTGAAAAACAAAGGACGGCCATTGCCCGGGCCCTGATCAAAGAGCCGGAGTTTACTTTTCTTGACGAACCGCTGGCCAACCTGGATTACAAGCTGAGAGAAGAGTTACGAGGCCAGTTTCAGCTTATCTTTCAGGAGGAACAGAGTACTTTCGTTTACGCTACTCCGGCTCCCGAGGATGCCCTGTCGATGTCAAGCCATATAGGTTTTTTACATGACAAAGATATACTTCAATTCGGGGAGAGCGAAGAGGTTTATTACCATCCGGACTACGTCGAAGTCGGATCCTACCTGAATGAACCTCAAATGAACGTCTTGAACGCAGAGCTAATAGAGGAAGAAGGAACCAAGTACTTTCAAGTAAGTGGCGAGTTACGGATAGAAGCATTCGATAAGGAAAAGCTGGAAACCGGCAGAAGTTATCTTCTCGGTATTAGACCACAGGACCTGGAGATAGGGGAGTTAGAGGGGAGTGTGACTTTTGATACAGTGGTCTCTTTCAACGAAATCGTCGGATCGACCACGACCCTCCACTCCGATCACCAGGGTCAGGAAATTATCATTTTCGTTCCCGAGCCAAAACGCCGACCGGAAGGCGAGCGGTTGACCATTTCACTGGACCCTCAGTTACTTTACGTGTTTGATAAGGAGACAAGCGAACTTGTAACCCAGGGATCCAGGACGATCCTAGGAGAAAAGAAGTGATAATCCATGTCAAAAATTGAACTGCGTAACATCACTCACGTTTACGAGTCAGGTGGGGAGAAAACGGAAGCCGTAAAAGGTGTAAACTTAACACTGGAGGAAGGAACTTCAAATGCGTTAATTGGTCCGTCCGGATGCGGAAAGACGACCCTGCTCAATATCATTTCCGGTTTGTTAACTCCAACGGAAGGTAAAGTTCTTATCGACGGGGAAGACGTGACGGAATTACCTCCACAGGATCGGGACGTTGCTCAGGTTTTTCAGTTTCCGGTCGTGTACGATTCCATGGACGTATACGGTAACCTGGCCTTCCCTTTGAAAAATAGGAACGTACCTGGAAGTGAAATAGAAGAGAGAGTTCAGGAAACCGCTGAACTTCTCGGTCTGGAGGATAGACTTGATCGTAATCCAGCTAGCTTCGGTCCGGAATGGAGCCAGTTAGTATCGCTTGGCCGGGGAATTATCCGCCACGACACCACCGCTTTGCTCTTTGACGAACCGATGACCGACGTGGATCCCGGCAGGAAACTTACACTGCGCCGTCGCATCAGCCAGGCCCAGCAGAGGCTAGAAGTTACGTCTCTCTACGTTACCCACGACCAGCACGAAGCGCTTACATTTGCCGATAAGGCCGCCGTTATGAATCAAGGAGAAATCGTTCAGTACGGCTCCCCTGAAAAACTTTACGAAAAACCGGTTTCCTCTTTTGTCGGTAACTTTATCGGGAGCCCCGGGATGAACTTCATAGATTGTGTGGCTACTGATCACAAGCTTAAAGTCGGCAGCTTTGAAATTCCTATTTCCGACAATCTCGAGGACGAGCTGGATCCAAGCTGGACCCAGCTCCAGCTCGGTATCAGGCCTTATCAGGTGAATATAGCTGACGAAATGCAGGAGGATAAACCAATTTCGACTACGGTTACGTTAACCGAACACCTGGGGAGCTATCGGATAATCACAATCAAGCTTCAGGAGATAGACAAGGAAATCAAGGCAGAGGTACCGCTGGAGGAAGACGTAGCAGTAGGTGACGAAAAGTTTATCGGCTTGAAGCAGGAAAATATCAGGTTGTTCCATGAAGGACAAGCAATTGAAATTGGGGGCGAATAACCTTGCAAGAAAGTTATGTCGCTTTATTGAGGAGGAGGTCTGATGAAGAATAGAGCCTGGTGGTTCTTGATACCGTCTCTGGCAGTGATGTCGCTCAGTGCTTTCATCCCCCTTATGACGGTAATCAATTATGCCCAGTACACCGTTTTTCCCGGTTCTGCTCCACAGTTTGTCGGGATGGAAAACTTTGCTGAGGTCTTCAAGGACCCCGTTTTTCTCGGTTCACTCAGGCGCCAGGTTTTGTTCAGCCTCGAGGTTCTGCTGATAGAGATACCGCTCGGACTGGGAATAGCGCTTGCACTGCCCAAAAAGGGTAAGTGGGTAGGCTGGAGCCTTGTTCTGCTGGGAGTTCCGCTTCTAATTCCGTGGAACGTGGTTGGTATCATCTGGAGGGTGTTTACCCGGTCCGATCTTGGGGCTGTCCCGAAGATATTCGAATGGCTTGGCTACGCAAGCTACAATGCTTCATCCAACCCGGGAGATGCCTGGTGGACGGTTGTAACCATGGACGTCTGGCACTGGACTCCTCTAGTCGTATTGCTTTGTTATGCCGGAATTCAGGCAATTCCTGAAGAGTTTTACCGGGCGGCAAAGATCGACGGTGCTTCCGCCTGGTCGAGGTTCAGGTACGTAACTTTGCCCAAGTTGAAACATGCCCTGATTCTGGCGGTACTGTTACGTTTTATGGATTCGTTTAAGATTTACGCCGAACCGTTCCAACTGACAGGAGGAGGACCCGGTAATTCGACTACTTTCTTGAGCATATATACTTCAAGAAAGGCGATTGGTGGGTTCAACATGGGGATGGGTGCAGCGATTTCGATAGTCTACTTCTTTCTGGTGATCCTTCTGTCCTGGCTGCTTTACACGATTATGCTGAACGTAGGAGGAGGTAGTTCCAAATGAAAAAGCGGAATTTTGTGGTCTGGATATACTTTGCCTTCTTATTGATGCCTCTGTACTGGATGGTGAATACCTCGTTCAAGACCAACGACGAAATTTTAAATTTCCTGCACTGGTACCCCCATGACTTTACTGTTCAGAATTACGTACAGATATTTACTTCTCCGTTCTGGCGGAGGGGGTTCCTGAACTCGATTGGTTTTGTCTCCCTGAACGTAGCAATCGTCATAATTGCTGCCGTTCCCGCGGCCTATGCGTTTTCCCGCTGGAATTTTCGTGGGGATAAACATCTCTTTTTCTGGTTACTTACAAACCGGATGGCTCCCACGGCAGCGTTTATAGTTCCATTTTTTGCCCTTTACTCGAATATTGGATTATTCGATACTCATCTCGCTGTAGCACTTGCCCACGCCCTATTTAACCTTCCGCTGGCCATCTGGATACTTGAGGGGTTTATATCGGGCATCCCCAAGCAAATAGATGAAACGGCTTTTGTGGATGGTTATAGTTTTCCCAGGTTTTTCTGGAAAATATTTCGTCCATTAATTTCCCAGGGAATAGCAGTGGCGGCTTTCTTCGCCTTTCTGTTCTCGTGGGTCGAATTGCTCCTGGCCAGGACCCTCACTTCTACAGCGGCCAAGCCGATTACCGTAACGCTTTCCAGGAGTTTGGGAGCTGGCGGTTGGGACTGGGGAGTTCTAGCTGCAGCAGGGGTATTGACAATGATACCGGGTGCTCTGGTGGTCTACTTTATCAGGAACCTGATGGCTAAAGGATTCGCAATGGGGAGGGTCTAATCATGGGCTGGATGCGCTGGACGCTACCTTCGGCACTATTTTTTGGCAGTATAGTGGCTATGTTGATTTTCCTGCTCTTCTACGATATGAAGTCCCCCGGCTACCCCAGAAAAGGCTGGTTGCCGATTGAAACGACGAGAGGGGACCGTGTATTCATGAGCTTGCTGGCACTTGGTTCCACGGTCTTTATTTGGCTGGCTGTGGTTCCTTCACTTTCCATCTGGTGGGCTATGGGTATCGGTGCAGTCGAAGGTACCGTAATCTTGCGACGGTTTTAACCAATCATCGATTCATATAGGGAGGTGAAAAACGGAGCTTGGAATTTAATGTTCACTCTTCAATTGTTTTAGCCTATTTACAACCTTAGGAGGGCATAAAAATGAATAGTAAGTTCACAAAATGGCTGGGGCTTACCCTGGCATTATTATTAGCCTTGACCTTCAGTTTAGTTGGTGTATCTGCACAGGACTGGCCGGATGAGCCAAATTTCCCGGAAATAAGCAAAGAAGAGGCAATGGACTGGGCTGAATCAAAATGGGGACCTCTATCCGAGTACGAAGAAGCAGCAGTTAACTGGGTTTTTGAGGAGTTTCAGCCTTCCACGTTTACTGTAAAAGAACAAATAGAAGAACTGGTCTGGTTTGCCCACGCCACCGAACCGTATCGAGGTATGTCTATCGATTCGGTTGCGGAATCCATAAGAACACACAAATGGGAATCGGACGTTTTGACGGATGCATTCGAAGATATTACTGGAATTAAGGTCACTCACAACATTATTGGCGAAGGTGACCTTATCGAAAAGCTCCAGACTCAGCTAGCTACAAGACAGAAAATTTACGATATATACGTCAACGACGCCGACCTGATTGGGACACACGTACGCCTGGAAAGTGCCGTGAACCTGTCGGATTATATGGATGGTGCAGGTTCGGATATAACAAACCCGCATCTGGACCTGGATGACTTCCTGAACCCGGAATTCGGTCAGAACTACGAAGGGGAACAGATTCAGTTACCGGACCAGCAGTTCGCCAACCTCTACTGGTTCCGTTACGATTGGTTCCAGGACTCTGATCTCCAGGAGATGTTTGAGGAGATTTACGGATACGAACTCGGTGTGCCCAGAAACTGGGCGGCGTACGAAGATATTGCAGAGTTCTTTACCGAGCACGTTACCAAGGCTGACGTTCCCAACCCACCGGAATCTGAAGAAATTTATGGCCACATGG
>CAZWZR010000047.1:0-10010 GCA_964638365.1 uncultured Thermotogae bacterium
AACTTAATTTTACACAGTTATTTCTACACTATCTCTCATTATTATTTATTATTGCGTCCCGTTAGCCCAATTTAAATGGTGACCAGTAATTCGTACCGGTCAATCATTCTCTCCAGTTTCCCGGCCCAAACACGAATCCTCCGGATTGAAAATTGAGAGGGCTTACATTATACGTGGGATAAAATATCCCACCGATTTCCTTGTAAGCCAATATTTAATGGATATAATGGTTTCAAGATTCAGAAGATCGATATAATATAAGGAGGTTTATCTTAGAATGAGCGATATACTGGAGGATTTAGGACAGGCCGTATTTGATATGGATGAGGACACCACGGTGGAACTGACGGAAGAAGCTATTGATGAGGGACTGGATCCCGAGGTTATCCTCAACGATTCACTGGTTCCTGCCATGGACGAGGTAGGGGAAGAGTACGAAAAGGGCGAGCGTTACGTCCCGGAGATGCTGCTTTCCGCCGAAGCCATGAAGGGAGCCATGGAGCTGATTCGCCCGCTCCTGGCGGAATCCGGAGTTGAGCCAGCCGGAATAGTCGTTATAGGTACCGTGGAAGGGGACCTGCACGACATCGGCCAGAACCTGGTTAGCATGATGCTGGAAGGAGCCGGATTCGAGGTAATAAACCTCGGTGCGGAGACTCCGGCGGAAGAGTTTGTCGAGGCAATAAAAGAACACGATGCAAACGTACTGGGAATGTCCGCTCTGCTCACCACTACAATGACGCACATGCCGGACGTAATAGAGGCACTCGAAGAAGAAGGAGTCCGAGAGCAGGTAGACGTTGCTATCGGTGGAGCGCCGGTTTCTCAGGACTACGCGGACGAAATTGGAGCGGACGGTTACGCAGCAGATGCGGCAGCTGCCGTCAATCTGGTCAAAGACATGACTGACACGAATTAAGAGCAAGGGTTCCTTATGGATTTTACTCCCAGTACGGAGAACGATCGGAGGGGGATGCTGGATCGAATTGGGGTAGATTCCCTGGAAGAATTGTTCTCCGATATCCCAGAGGAGCTCAAGGTCGAACGTGATCTAATTGATGAAGAAGGAAAGAGCGAGCTTGAGTTAAAGGAAGACGTTCGACGGATAGCAGAAGAAAACGATAAGCCCGGTGACCGGTTGTCCTTAGTCGGTGCCGGGCTTTACGATCACTTTATCCCGTCGGTTGTATCGCACGTCACTGGCCGATCGGAGTTCTACTCTGCCTATACACCTTACCAGGCGGAAATCAGTCAGGGTACGCTGACATGGATGTTTGAGTTCCAGACTGCGATATCCGAGCTTACGGGCATGGATATCGCGAATGCTTCGATGTACGATGGGGGATCTTCCGCCGCCGAAGCGGTATTGATGGCCCAGGAGTACCTGGATAAGGACAAGGTGATAGTTGCGGAGACCCTCAATCCACGCTATCGTGACGTGATTGAGACTTACCTGCCGCTGGAGGAAAAGCAGATTATAGAGCTCGAAAGTGAGAAAGGCAGAATTGACCGAGCCGAGCTAGATAAAATTCTCTCCGAGGAGGGGGAATCCATTGCCGGTCTGGTCGTTCAATCCCCGAATTACTTTGGTATCGTTGAAGATTTGACCGGTCTCAAGGAAAAAATCGGGGAAGCCTTCCTGATTGTTAGTTCAAATCCCATATCGCTTGGTTTTCTTGAACCGCCGGGGAGTTTTGGGGCCGACATAGTGGTTGGTGAAGGGCAGCCTCTGGGTAACCCGCCGTCCTTCGGGGGACCGCTTCTCGGTCTTTTCGCCACGAAGAAGGATTACCTGCGGTATTTACCCGGAAGAATATCGGGCAAGACGGTCGACGACGAGGGGGACGAAGGGTTCGTCATGGCCCTGCAGACCAGAGAGCAACACATCAAGCGGGAGAGGGCGACTTCGAATATTTGTACAAATCAGTCCTTGAATGCACTTGCGGCTACGGTTTACCTCGCTACACTGGGCCCGGATGGCCTGGAGACTCTGGCGAAAATAAACTGGGATAAGGCCCATTACCTGCTGGAGAGGCTGGAAGAGATTCCCGGTATTCAGAGGATCTGGGACCAGCCGTTCTTCAACGAATTCGCGATCCAGGTATCCGGCGACGCGGACAAGTTGTGGAAGAAGATGAATGAAGAAGGGGTTGACCTGCTTCATCCCGACGAATTGAGGAAACTGGGGATAGACAATGGTTTTTTGCTTGCAGTTACAGAAAAGATAAAGAAAGACGAGATGGACGAGTTCGTAAAACTAACCCGGGAGGAGGTCAAGTAAGATGGAGACGATTTACGACAAGAGCGAGGAAGGAAAGCAGGGAACTTCCTTTCCGGAGAGCTCGCTTTCCGAAAGGGAGCCGGGAGCCGAGCTTGATTCAGAATTGACCCGATCCGAAGACCCGGAACTCCCGGAAGTCAGCCAGCCTGAGTTAATGAGGCATTACACGAAGCTGTCCAAAAAGAATTACGGGGTCGATGACGGCCTTTATCCGCTCGGTTCTTGCACTATGAAGCATAATCCGAAACCGATGGAAGACCTGGCAGAGGATAGTCGCTTTCAGGGTCACCATCCACTGGCTTCCGAGGACGTCGTTCAGGGAAATCTCCGCCTGGCTTACGAGCTTGGGGAGTACCTCAAAGATATCGGTGGGATGGATGGAATCACGCTCCAGCCAGCAGCCGGGGCTCACGGAGAGCTTACGGGTATGTTGATGATCAGGAAGTACCACGCGGAAAACGACGCGCTTGATCAAAGAAATAAAATACTTCTTCCGGACTCATCGCACGGAACCAATCCCGCATCAGCTACGGTCGCCGGCTTCGAAGCTGTCGAAATAGAATCCAACGAGCAAGGCACCGTTGACCTGGAACAATTGAGAGAAGCTGCCGGCGACGATACAGCCGGAATCATGCTTACCGTGCCGAATACGCTGGGTATATTTGAAAAAGACATTATCGAGGTCGCGGAGATAGTCCACGGGGCCGGAGGACTATGTTATTTTGACGGAGCGAACTTAAACGCTTTTCTGGGACGCGTCCGTCCCGGCGATATCGGCATGGATATCACCCACTTCAACCTGCACAAGACCTTCAGTACTCCACACGGTGGCGGTGGGCCAGGTGCCGGTCCGGTCGGCGTAAAGGAGGAGTTGGTTCCTTATCTTCCGGTTCCGACCGTCGAGGAAAACGACGGTAAATACGAGTTCGACTACGACCGTCCAGATTCTATCGGGAAAGTCAACAGCTTCCCGGGTCCCTTCGGAGTAATGGTCAAGGCCTACAGCTACATAAAAGCGCTCGGGGACGAGGGTTTAAAGGATGTAAGTGGAAATGCCGTATTGAACGCCAACTACCTGAAGGAAAAGCTGAAGGAGGACTACGAGGTAGCTTACGAAGGTCTATGTAAACACGAGTTCGTACTATCAGGTCAAAACGTGGGTGATGACGTAAAAACCGTCGATATAGCCAAACGGATACTGGATTACGGATACCACCCCCCGACCGTATACTTCCCGCTGATAGTTAAAGAGGCTTTAATGGTCGAGCCGACGGAAACGGAGTCCAGAGAATCCCTGGACGAGTTTGCCGATGCCATGCACGAGATTGCCCGGGAAGCACGGGAGAAACCTGAGTTGCTGCACGAAGCTCCGGAGCAGACGCCTGTGGGGCGGTTGGATGAGACTCAAGCTGCGCGTGAACCTGTTTTGAGGTGGAGAAGTGAGGATAAGGATTAGTTCAGAGGCGTCTTGACGTAATTGAACGATTAACCGTTAAGGTACGGCGGTTTTTCTCCTTTCTTAAAGGTTGAAAAGTTTTGCTGAGAAACGGGCGGGGAGAACTGCTGAGCGTTCGAATATTAGTTATCCTTTAGATATTCAAAAAAAATGGAGGTCAATAACGATGTTCTTAACAATTGGAGAGTTAATCAATTCAACCAGGGACGAAGTGAAGGAAGCCCTGGAAGAGAAGGACGAAGAACTCATCAGGAGGCTAGCGCGGGAGCAGGACGAGACTGGAGCGGACGCAATAGATCTCAATGCCGGGGAATCAATGGAGGACGAGAAGGAGGATATGGACTGGCTGATTGACCTGGTCGAGGACGAGGTCGATGACGTCAGAATTTGCATAGACACCCCGGACCCGGAAGTACTCGAATTCGCTCTGGAAAAGGTCGAGAACAAACCTGTAATCAACTCCATAAGCAACGAGGACGATAAGGCGAGAGCCCGGGAGGTCGCTTCCGAGTACGAAGCGGATATAATCGGCCTGGCTATGGGTGAAGAAGGGATGCCTGAGACCGTAGAAGATAGGCTGAACGAGACCGAAGCCCTGCTGAAAAAGTGTGAGGATCTCGGAATCGATAAGGATCAGCTTTATATCGATGTCATAGCGATGACGATTGGCAGCAATCAGGAACAGGGTCAGTACGTTTTAGACTCGGTAAGGCAAATTAAGGATAAATTCGACGTCAAGACGAATATCGGCCTGAGTAACATGTCTTTTGGACTACCCGATAGAGGATTGATTAATCGAACTGTATTTGCCATGTTGCTCGAAGCAGGCCTGGATGCGGCTCTGATTGATCCGACTGATGAACCGATGATGGATACGTTGAAGGCCGCGGAAGCACTACTCGGTATAGATAAGAACTGTCTGAACTATCTCAAGTACAAGAGGTCCGGTTAATTCTTTGGAACAGGCCCGTGGTGGAAAACTAACAGTTTACAAACAATTCACTCAATTTAGGAGGTAATGTCTTCTATGAAAAGCGATATTGAAATTGCTCATGATGCTGAATTGAGGCCTATTGAGGAAATAGCGAGCAAAGTAGGTCTCGAACGTGACGAGCTCGAGCTATACGGTGATTACAAGGCGAAGGTCAAACTTGATGCCTACGAGGAGAGGAAGGACGTGGAAGACGGGAAATACGTCGACGTCACGGCGATCCAGCCGACTCCTCTGGGTGAGGGTAAGACTACGACCAACATCGGACTGACTCAGGCGCTCGGTAAAATCGGAAAGAACGTAATGACGGCCATCCGCCAACCTTCTCAGGGCCCGACGTTTGGTATCAAGGGTGGAGCGGCCGGTGGAGGCTACTCGCAGGTAATTCCTATGGAGGACTTTAACCTTCACCTTACCGGCGATATCCACGCGATAGGTGCCGCCCATAATTTGATTGCTGCTGCTCTGGATGCCCGGATGATGCACGAGCGGAATTACTCCGATGAGGCCTGGGCGAAAAAAGGCAAGGAAAAGTTAAATATTAATCCTTATTCGATTACCTGGAACAGGGTCGTAGACATAAACGACCGTGCTTTGAGAAATATAAACGTCGGACTTGGAGGTAAGTGGGACGGTTATCCTCGGGAGAGTGGCTTCGATATAACCGTTGCTTCCGAACTTATGGCGATACTTGGGCTGACGGATGGACTGCAGGATTTAAGGGAAAGGATCGGGAAAGTCGTTCTCGGGTATTCCTGGGATGGTGAGCCCGTGACAGTAGAGGATCTTGGCGCAGCCGGTGCCGCAACGGCGCTGATGAAGGATACGGTCAAACCCAACTTGCTCCAGACACTAGAAGGACAGCCCGCATTTGTTCACGCCGGACCTTTTGCCAATATCGCTCACGGTAATAGCTCTAACCTGGCTGACATGGTCGGGTTGAAGCTGGCCGATTACGTGGTAACGGAATCCGGCTTCGGTGCCGACATTGGGATGGAGAAGTTCTTCAATATCAAGTGCCGTGCCAGTGGAAACGTACCCGATGCCGTAGTCATGGTCGCCACGGTCAGGGCCCTGAAAGTCCACGGTGGAGGACCGGAAGTAGTGGCAGGTCAGGAACTGGATCCCGTCTACAAGGAGGAAAACCTCGAACTGCTGGAAAAGGGTGCGGATAACCTGGCGAAGAACATCGAAATTGCCCAGAAGTTCGGCGTTCCCGTTGTAGTTGCGGTCAATCGATTCGAAACGGACACCGACAAAGAAGTAGAACTGGTGAAAAAGAAGGCCAAAGAAGCCGGTGCTTTCGACGCAGTGGAATCGAACCACTTCACCGATGGGGGAGAGGGCGCGGTAGAACTTGCTGAGGCCACCGTAGAGGCATCGGAAGCAGAATCCGACTTCGAGTTCTTATATGATGTGGAAAAATCAATTAAGGAGAAAATCGAAACAATCGCGAAAGAGATATACGGTGCAGAGGGTGTGGACTACTCAAGCAAGGCCGAAAGTCAGATAGAGGACTACGAGGAATCCGGTTTCGGCGATCTGCCAATCTGTATGGCCAAGACACACCTCTCGCTCTCGCACGATCCAAAGAAGAAGGGCGTACCGACCGGATTTACCCTGCCAGTTCGCGAGGTGAGAGCCAGCGTGGGTGCCGGCTTTGTCTATCCGCTATGTGGAGAAATGAGCACTATGCCTGGCCTTCCTTCCGAGCCGGCCTACGAAGACGTAGATATAGACGAGGACGGAAACGTCGAAGGTCTATTTTAAACTAATTCTTATATCCATGGGAGTAAAAATTGGATAGAGAAAAGATCGCCAGGGGAACGGAGTTAATACTGGAGGGTATCGGTGAGGACCCCGAAAGGCCCGGATTAAAAGATACCCCGGAAAGAGTAGCCAGGATGATGGAAGAGCTGTTTTCCGGGATTGAGAAGGATCCGGGCCAGGTGGTCTCTACCTTTTTTCAGGAGGATTATAAGGAAATGGTGGTGCTCGACGGGATTCCCTTTCAATCCCTCTGTGAGCACCACCTGCTTCCGATACTCGGCGAAGCGAGCATAGTTTATATGCCGAAGGACGGTAGGATAGTTGGGGCGAGCAAGCTGGCCCGGGCGCTCGAGGTGGCTTCAAGTCGACCTCAAATTCAGGAGAGACTGACCTCTCAGGTGGCCGACGTTTTGATGGAAGAGATCGAGCCTTACGGAGTACTGGTCAAAATCAGGGCATCTCACCTCTGCATGACGATAAGAGGGGTCAAAAAGCCCGGTTCCAAGATGGTTACTTCGGCGATCCGAGGTAAATTCAAGACGGATAAAGCAGCGAGGGATGAGGCACTGAGCCTGATAGGTGAACCGAAAGACTTGAACTGATAAGGAGGCAAAATGACCGAACTTGATGGAAACGAGATTGCTGAGATTTACAGGGAGGATTTAAAGGAGGAGGTAGCTGAGCTAAAAGATAAGGGGGTAAAGCCGGCGATAGCTCCGGTACTGGTCGGGGATGATCCAGGAGCCAAGGTATATTACCGGACAAAGAAGAAGCTGGCGGAAGAACTGGGGATCGAATACAAAGGGGTCAAACTGGACGGGGATATTTCCAGAGAAGGCCTGCTGGAGAAGCTCCGAAATCTCAACGAAGATACCGGAGTTCACGGGTTGTTTGTCGAATTGCCGCTCCCCGAAGGACTCGATATCGGTGAACTCAGAGCGGAGATAAATCCGAAGAAGGACGTGGACTGTATCAATCCGGTAAATAGCGGGAAGTTGCTCTCGGGGGGCGCGGCAAGGGCGAGTTACGAGGACCTCAAAAACGATCCTGAGGTCCTGCTTCCAGCCACGCCGTACGCGGTGATGGAAATACTGAAGTATTCCGATATAGATCTGGTGGGGAAGGAATTTCTGGTCGTCGGTGGTGGAGCCGTCGGACTCCCACTTTCTCTGCTGGCTCTGCGTGAGGGCTATTCCACCGTCACAGTAACGGAGTACAAAGCGGATAACCTGCCGGAGAAGACCAGGCAGGCGGACGTGCTATGTACTTCCGTAGGCAGGAAGAACTTCATTACGGAGGACATGGTATCCGAGGGAACCGTGGTGGTAGACGTCGGTATAAACTCTACGGATAGCGGTATTACCGGTGACGTCGATTACGAAAACGTCAAGGACAAGGCCTCTTATATAACCCCGGTTCCTGGTGGGGTTGGTCCTATGACCACTACTTTGATAATGGCGAATACGGTCAAAGCGGCAAAGTCACTCCACAGCTGAGCTCATTTACCAATACCAGCTGGAAAGCCCACAGGGCACCCCTGGGATGAATCAGCTATGAACTCTCAGCAAGAGCCACCCAGCAGTCAATTCGTCCCACGCATTTGAGATCGCTACAGATACGGAGTCAGTTCCAATTTGACTGCTGGGTGCCGGGTCTTGGTTTGTAAAAACCGAAAAAACTGCTTAAAAGGCTGTTCTAGGAACCCCGTTCCCTGGAGCGGGGTTTTTGACTCGAGGCTTTCCCGGAATGTCCTTCATTTTTCGCATTATGGACCTTTTGCGCATCCTCTCGAAGTGGAGGATGCTTTTATTTTTGAAAGTCAGACGGAAGGTAGTGTAGAATGTTCCACTCCTGAGGTAGAATTGGTAAATGCCTTAGAACAAAACGGGTGAATAACTATCGATACTGAGCCAGAGATAGAAATATGTGTTCTAATGGGCGGAACGTCCTCCGAGCGCGAAGTTTCGTTGAAAAGCGGTGAAAACGTCTACCGGGCCCTGGAGCGGGGAAGGGACGAATTTAATCCGATGCGCGGAGAATTCAGCAGAGAGGAAGAACTGCTCGACCTGGTAGCAGGTACGGATTTCGTCTTTAATGCCCTGCATGGCGGAATCGGCGAGGACGGGACGGTTCAGGCCTTACTTGAACTACTCGATATACCTTATACCGGGACGGGGCCACTTGGGAGTGCGATTGCGATGGATAAGCTGGCTTCCAAGCAGGGTTTTCACCGAGCCTCCATCAGTACGCCTTCTTACTGCGAGAAGAAGGGGGAATCGTACGAGAAATTCGCGAAAAGGGCGGAGAAGGAACTCTCGTTTCCGGCCATGGTCAAACCAAAGAGAGAGGGATCAAGCCGCGGGATTAGTGTCGTAGAAGACAGGGAAGAATTGATAGAGAAGCTGCGGCAAGTAGAGAGTAGCTACGATGATGCTTTCGTCGAAGAACTGATAGAGGGGAGGGAAGTTACGGCCGGTGTATTGAGTTACGACGGTGACCTGAAGGCGTTGCCCCTGGTCGAGATGGAAGTAAAGGAAGAGAGGTTTTTCAATTACAAAGCAAAATACACGCCCGGAGAGACCGAATTCATAGTACCGTCAGGGTTGGTCGGAAAAAAGGCGAGTGAAGTAAAAAAGCAAGCCCTGAGAGCACACGAGGAATTCGGCTGTAGTGGCTACAGCAGGGTGGACTTCATGGTTGGCGAGGAGGGTGAAATTTACGCCCTGGAGGTTAATACGTTGCCCGGAATGACGGAATTGAGCGACCTGCCTCTGGCAGCGGAAGAAGCGGGAATTGGTTTTACGGAACTGGTAAAACAAATGGTAACCTCGGCGGCGGATTTATCCAATTTCAACAGGAGGTAAACCGATGAAAGACAAATGGAGAGAACTCGAGACTGGACGGGATTCTCCCAGGATCGTAAATGCGGTGATTGAAAACCCGCGCAGGACGGAGAACAAATACGAGTACGATGTTGACAAAGGTGAAATAGTTCTGGATCGGGTCTTACACACCGCGGTTCACTATCCGGGTGATTACGGTTTTCTCCCCCGCACTTTCGACGAAGACGGCGACCCGACGGACATCCTGGTTCTGGTAACCAATCCGACTTTCCCGGGGTGTATTATGGAGGCCAGGCCGATCGGTATACTGGAAATGCTGGATGCCGGACAGCGTGACGACAAGATACTTGGCGTCCCGCTCAGGGACCCGAGGTACGAGGGGTACAAGGATATAGACGACGTTCCATCCCATATATTGAACGAGATATCACATATGTTCGAGGTTTACAAGGAACTGGAAGGAGACAAGGTCGTGGAGACCAGGGGTTGGTCAGGTCGAGAAAAAGCAAAAAACTCCATTCTGGAAGCACAGGAGCTTTACAGGGAGAAATTCGAGAATTGACCGGCGAAAACTCGGATAACTACGAGTTGCAACTGATCAATTTAACTAGATTAGGATAGTGTAGAAGCAACTGTGTAAAATGAATTTATAGCTTTGGAAACCGTTCA